>JBAPYD010000738.1:0-8381 GCA_049284555.1 Chromatiaceae bacterium
TCCCGGCCCCCGTCCCGAACGCGTCCCCATGGCCAAAAAGCTTTACATCCAGACCTACGGCTGCCAGATGAACGAGTACGACTCCGCCCGGATGGCGGAGATGCTGGGTCAGTCCCACGGGTTGGAGTTGACGGAGCGGGCCGAGGACGCCGATGTTCTGCTGCTCAACACCTGCTCCATTCGGGAAAAGGCCCAGGAGAAGGTCTTCTCCCAGCTAGGGCGCTGGCGTCCCTGGAAGATGCGTCGCCCGGATCTCGTGATTGGTGTGGGCGGCTGTGTGGCGAGCCAGGAAGGCGCCGCGATTCGCGATCGGGCGCCCTACGTGGACCTGATTTTCGGACCTCAGACCCTGCACCGGTTGCCCCAGATGCTGGACGACCTGCGGTCCATGCAGCGTCCCCAGGTCGATGTCTCCTTTCCGGAGATCGAGAAGTTCGATTGTCTCCCCGCCCCGCGCGCCGATGGCCCCACCGCGTTCGTCTCGGTCATGGAGGGCTGCTCCAAGTACTGCACCTACTGCGTGGTGCCCTTCACTCGGGGTGAGGAGGTGAGCCGGCCCTTCGACGACGTGATCGCGGAGGTTGCCGGGCTCGCCGAGCAGGGTGTACGGGAGGTCAACCTCCTGGGCCAGAATGTCAATGCCTATCGGGGTCCGATGTACGATGGGGAGTCCGCGGACCTCGCCCTATTGATCCGCTATGTGGCCGCCATCGACGGAATCGATCGGGTTCGATTCACCACCAGCCACCCGGTGGAGCTCACCGACTCGCTGATCGAGGTCTACGACGAGGTGCCGGAGCTGGTAAGCTTTCTTCACCTGCCCGTTCAATCGGGTTCCGATCGAATCCTGGCGGCCATGAAGCGGGGCCACACGGTGCTGGAGTACCGGTCCAAGATCCGTGCCTTGCGCCGTGTCCGTCCCGACATCCTGATCTCGTCGGACTTCATCGTCGGGTTTCCGGGGGAGACCGAGACGGACTTCGCCGCCACGTTGGCCCTGTTGGAAGACATCGGCTTCGACCAAAGCTTCAGCTTCATCTACAGCCGCCGCCCGGGGACGCCCGCTGCTGATTATCCGGACGACGTACCCCTGGAGGTGAAGAAGGATCGCCTGGCGCGCCTTCAGCAGCGCATCGAGACCAACGCCCAGCGCTACAGTCGCCAGATGGTCGGCACCGTGCAGCGGGTGCTGGTCGAGGGCCCCTCCCGCAAGGACCCTCGCCAACTCGCCGGACGCACGGAGAACAACCGGGTGGTGAACTTCCCGGGCGAGGCCGCTTTGGTAGGCCGATTTGTCGACGTCGTCATCACCCAGGCATTGCCTAATTCCCTGCGCGGTGTTCCGGCGGATGCCGCCATGATCCTGCGCGCCTGACCTATCCAACCTCGGACTTTAAACGGACCGCTTGTCCACCCAACCCCAAACCCTGGACCTTGTCCTCGACCCGGAGGACAACGCACGCCTCGCGAACCTGTGTGGTCCCCTGGAGCAGCATCTTCGCCAGATCGAGCGCCGTCTGGGCATCGAGATCAGCAATCGGGGACTCTCTTTCCGGCTCATCGGCGAGGGGTCGGCGGTGCGCCTCGGAGAGCGCCTGTTGACGGATCTCTACGAAGAAACGGCCGATGAAGTCCTGACCCCCGAGTCCATCCACCTTGCGCTTCAGGCGTCGGGGGCGGACGTCTTGGCGGTTGCGGCCGAGTCTCGCCTGCCGGACCTTGTCATCCGCACGAAACGCGGGCTCGTCAGGGCGAGGGGACCCAACCAACAGGAATACCTGCACGCTATCGCCCGTCACGACATCAACTTCGGCGTGGGTCCCGCCGGGACCGGGAAGACCTATCTTGCGGTAGCGTCCGCGGTGGAGGCCCTGGAAACTGACCGGGTGCGCCGGCTGCTTCTGGTGCGGCCGGCGGTCGAAGCGGGTGAGCGCCTCGGCTTTTTGCCGGGGGACCTAGCCCAGAAGATCGATCCCTACCTGCGTCCCCTTTACGACGCCCTGTTCGAGATGCTTGGATTCGAGCGGGTAGGAAAGCTCATCGAGCGCAATGTGATCGAGGTGGCGCCGCTCGCCTACATGCGCGGGCGCACCCTGAACGATGCCTTCATCATCCTGGACGAGGCCCAGAACACCACCCCCGAGCAGATGAAGATGTTCCTGACCCGAATCGGTTTCGGCTCCACAGCGGTCATCACCGGGGATGTGACCCAGGTGGACCTGCCCCGGGGACAGCCCTCTGGGCTGCGCCAGGCGATTGAGATCCTCAAGGACGTGGAGGGGATCAGCTTCACCTTCTTCAACGCCCGGGACGTCGTGCGCCACGCGCTAGTGGCGCGGATCGTGCACGCGTATGAGGCCTTCGAGAACCCCGATGCTTCTGCCGATCCATCGATGGGAACGAACAAGGGCCGGCCTCGAGGGTCCGGGGCCCAAGCGTGACCCCGATGGAGCTGGAACTGGATTTGCAGGTACCGCACCCAGGGGCCGAGGTCCCGACTCTCGCCGAGTTCCGGCGTTGGGTCGGCGCGGCCCTCCAGCGGAGTCGGGCACGGGCGGAGTTGACCGTCCGCGTCGTGGACGAGGCGGAGATCCGAGCGCTCAACCGGCGTTTCCGTGGGCAGGACAAGGCGACGAATGTGCTCTCCTTCCCGTTCGAAGTACCCCCGGGGATCGACGCGGATGAGCCCGTCTACGACCTCTTAGGCGACCTGGTGATTTGCGCCGATCTAGTGCGTCGCGAGGCACAAGAGCAGGGCAAGCCGGTAGCGGCCCATTGGGCCCACCTGGTGGTGCACGGCGTGCTCCATCTACTCGATTACGACCATATTGCAGACGATGAGGCCGCCGAGATGGAGGCCCTGGAAACGGCGATCCTCGGCGAGTTAGGATTTCCTCCGCCCTATGAGCCGCGCGTGGAGCGGCCGAGTCGTGCATCCTCAGGGAGTCTCCCCGATTGTCCATGACCAACGATCGATCTAGTGACGGCTCGCGACCGCGCAATTGGCTTGAACGTCTGAGCCATCTGTTCGGGGGCGAGCCGCAGGACCGGGAGCAGCTGATCGAGCTGCTGCGGGATGCCAAGGAGCGCGCGCTTCTGGATACCGACGCGCTCAGTATGATCGAGGGGGTCCTGCAGGTCGCGGACCTACGGGTTCGCGACATCATGATCCCCCGCGCGGAGATGGTCTATATCCGCCGTGACGACCCGCTCGAGCGGGTCCTGGAGATCGCCGTCAAGTCAGCCCACTCCCGATTTCCTGTCACCGGTGAGGACAAGGGGGAAGTCGTCGGCGTGCTGCTCGCGAAGGACCTCCTGACCTTTTGTGTGGAGAATGCTCGGCGCCCCTTCAACATCCGTGAGCTGCTGCGCCCCACGGTCTTCGTCCCCGAGAGCAAGAGACTGAACGTCCTGCTTAAGGAGTTTCGTTCCAGCCGCAATCACATGGCGATCGTGGTGGACGAGTACGGCAGTGCCGCCGGCCTGGTCACCATCGAGGACGTCCTGGAGCAGATCGTTGGGGAGATCGAGGACGAGCACGACTACGACGAAGGCACGGAAATTTTCCAGCGCGGGCCGAACGATTGGAGCGCCAAGGCCCGCACGCCCATCGAGGATTTCAATAGCTACTTCGACAGCAACTTCTCGGATGAGGAGTTCGACACCATTGGGGGCTTGGTCCTGAATGCCTTCGGCCACGTGCCCAAGCGAGGGGAGTCGGCGGAGATCGGCGGCTTCCGGTTTACGGTGATGCGTGCCGACAGCCGCCGGGTGCACTTGCTCAGCATCCAACGTCTGGAGTCTGGGGAGGAGCTGGCTGCGGAGCCCGATCTCTGAGCGCCCCGACGGAAAGGCGGGGGCTACGCTGCGGGCCGGGGGATCAAACCCGGGGGTCGGGTCGGGGAAGGGAGGAAGGGACGATGTGCGCCGAGGGGTCTATGACGAGACGCTGACTGAGCTCCGCCCGGACATTCCGTCAGCTCGCGCTCGAAGTCGCTCGACTCTCGAAGCGCGCCCTGTTCAAGGGAGTGGGGTGCTCTGAAGACAACAGGCCATCCTTGGCCCGCGCGGGAAGTTCACCGAGTCAGCGTTTCACGATGGCGGCGCAACCTCAAACCCGGCGGCCCGCCATCATGCGCTCGATGATGGGCTGCAAGATGATCTCCATGGCCATCCCCATCTTGCCGCCAGGCACCACCATGCTGTTGCGCCGGGACATGAAGGAGTCATGGACCATTGACAACAGATAGGGGAAATCGATCTCGAGCTTCTCCGGATCCTTGAAGCGGATGATCACGAAGCTCTCGTCCGGCGTGGGGATGTCGCGGGCGATGAAGGGATTGGACGTGTCCACCGTGGACACACGCTGGAAGTTGATGTCGGTCAGGGAGAACTGGGGCGTGATGTGGCGGATGTAGTCCGGCATTCGCCGCATGATGGTGTCGACGATGGCCTCCGCGGAGTAGCCCCGTTCCAAGTTGTCCCTGTGAATCTTCTGGATCCATTCCAGATTGACGATGGGCACCACGCCCACGCCCAGGTCCACGTGGCGGGCGACATTGTCCTCCTCCGTCACCACCAGGCCATGCAGCCCCTCATAGAACAGCAGGTCGGTATTCTCGGGCACGTCCTCCCAGGGGGTGAACTGCCCCGGGTTAAGCTGGGTGCCGAGGCGGGCGTTGTGGTGCGCCGCCTCCTCCTCGGAGTGGATGTAGTAGCGCTTCTTGCCGCCGCCGGTCTCGCCGTAGGAGCGGAATAGCTCCTCGAGGAGGTCGAAGCGGTTGGCCTCGGGTCCGAAGTGGCTCAGATTGCGCTGCTCCTCGGCGGCATTGGCCATCTCGACCTTCATCTCGGCCCGGTCGTAGCGGTGGAAGCTATCGCCCTCGATGACGGCCGCGCTGATCCCGTCGCGGAAGAAGATGTGCTCGAAGGCGCGCTTGACGGTGGTGGTGCCGGCCCCGGAGGACCCCGTGACGGCCACGATCGGATGCTTCTTTGACATGTTTTCGTCCCCTTGACTCTCAGGTCCGGCGCCGACCAGGTGGAGACACTCTCGTCCCCCCGAGACCCTTAGGGCCCGGGCTCCAGGCTCGATTCCGGGATTGTCGTTCGCGCTTGCCCGGGCTGACGCCATGAGCGCTAAAGTATCGCCTAATATACCATGATCCTGCGGGTCTCTTTCCACCTCTGATCAACCCCTCGGGCCCCCAGCGGCGGGTCCTAAGGAGATGCCGATCAAATGCCGACCTGGCATCCGATCAGCGCTCGTCGCGAGACCGCCAGTCTCGGGACGCTGGATCTTCAAGGGCTTGAGGCCGTTGACAAGGGCGGGCCATCCTATGCCCCGACGGCAGGCGCGGTTGCTCAGCATTGTCCTGCGCGGAATCGCCGCAGCCCGCCGAGGTGGGGTGCATGGACCCGGGGGCGGCCAAGACCAGATGGGAGCGGGCGATGGAGAAAGTGAAGGCATCTCGGTTCCCCGGCGGGTTGGGCTCCAATCCCGAGCTTCAGTCCTTCCTGGTCCGGCTCGGGGTCTGGGTGTTCGGAGTCCTTTTCGTCCTGGCCGCGGCGCTCTCGGGTCGGCAAGAGGTCGACCTGCCCAATTTCCTGTTTGCGGCCTCAATGTTCGTTGTGGTCTACCTGGGGCTCTTCGCGAGCATCTTCGTACGCCCGGAATCGGCGCTGCGACGCTATGTCACCACGCTCTTGGACATCGTCGCCCTAAGCCTGGGCATGTACTTCACCAAGACGGTCAGCCCCTTAAACCTCCTCTACATCTGGATCTTCATCTCGGCGGGCACCCGCTTCGGTATCCGCTTCCTCGCGGCGGCCACCGCCGAGGCGGTGATTGCCTACGCCATCGTCACGGTGGTCCTGGACCAATGGCGCACCAGCCCCCACGAGTCCTTGTTCTTCCTGCTGCTGCTGGTGCTGCTGCCCCTCTATCTCTACTCCCTCCTGCGGCAGGTACAGCGGGCCAAGGAGGAGGCGGAGCAGGCCAATAGGGCCAAGAGCGATTTCCTGGCCTTTATGACCCACGAGCTTCGGACCCCTTTGACCGGGGTCATCGGGATGTCGGATCTGCTCAAGACCACCAACCTGGACACCGAGCAGCGCGACTACCTCCAAGCGATCTCCAACTCGGCCAACGTGCTGGGTGCGCTGATCGGCGACATCCTCGATTTCTCCAAGATCGACGCGCAGCGGCTCAAGTTGGAGCACGAGCCCTTCGAGCCCCGGGCGATGGTGCGGGAGGTCTGTGGCGTGCTCGAAGGGCAGGCCCTGGCGGAGGGGGTGGAGCTGATCTGCGATTTGGCCCCTGAGGTGCCGCGGATCGTTGTCGGGGATCAGCTGCGGGTACGCCAGATCCTGTTCAACCTGCTCGGCAATGCGGTCAAGTTCACCGAGGCGGGACAGATCGAGGTCCGGGTTTCGGTACGGCCCCCGGAGGACGGTGTGCGGCTCCCCCATCTTCTGCTGGAGGTCCAGGACACCGGCATCGGCATCCCTGAGGAAAAGATCGAGCAGATCTTCGAGAGCTTCAGCCAAGCCGACGACTCCACCACCCGTCGTTACGGGGGGTCCGGTCTTGGGACCACCATCGCGCGCCAACTGACCCAGCTGATGGGAGGAACGATCGGGGCCGACAGCGTCCTCGGCAGGGGAAGCCGCTTCTGGGTCCGGTTGCCGCTCATCGGCGACACGTTGCCGCGGGCGCCCGAGCCTTCCCGACGGCTACGGGGCCGCACCGCGCTCATCCTGGAGCCGAACCAGACACACCGGGAGCTGGCTTCCTACGCCCTGGAGCGTGAGGGGGCAGTGGTGGTGGGTGTGAGTGGAAACGAGGCACTTGTGAGCTCGAGCCCGCTTCTCGAGACACCCGACCTGCTCATACTCGCCGACACCCCCCGGGGGCTGGATCTGCCGCAGGTGCACGGCCAGATCCGGGATCTGCTTGGCGGCGACCCTGCCTGTGTGTATCTGACCTATGCCGCACGGCGGCAGGTGGCGCGGCCGCGCGGCGTCTTGTCCATCCCCAAGCCCTTTCTCACGGAGGACCTGGTGGCTGCTGTCGAGGAGCTTCTCGGCCTGGCTCGTTGTGCCAGTCCGGCCCCGATCGATTCCGGGGGCCTCGTCGGGACTGCGGGCCCCCGTGCCGCGGAGATCCGGGTACTGGTGGCAGAGGACAACGAAATTGCCGCCAAGGTGATCACGACCTTCCTGACCAAGATGGGCTTTGCCCATACGCGGGTCGCCGACGGCGAGCAGGCACTCGAGGAGGCCCAGAGCGGGACCTACGGGATCGCCATCGTGGATCTGCGGATGCCGAAGATCGACGGCCTGGAATTCGCACGTCGATATAGGGCGCTTGCCACCGGGCGGCCCCTGCCGATCGTGGCCCTGACCGCGAACGCATCCGAGGACGTCAAGCGGACATGCCTGGAGGCGGGGATGGACGATTTTCTCTCCAAGCCCGTGAGTCCGGACCTGCTTCGTCGGACCGTGGAGCGGCTTGCGGTGAGCGGACCGGGAAGTGGCAATCTAGGAGAGGGTGGGCATCCCCAGGGGAATCGCTGATCGATAGCGGCTCCCGTGCGCCTCGGCTCGTGTGCATCCGTGGCCAGCGGACGCCAGGGCTTGCCCCTGTCGACCCTTGGGGATCAGACTTCTTCGCGCGGCGACAACAACCGAGTAGCCAGCTTCGGCTGTGGCGAGAGAAGGGGGTCGAGATGGGACGGCGCGGATGGATCATCTTGGCGGCGGGGTGCATCCTGGCGATCCTCTTCGGTGGCTACTGGCTCGTCCAACCTGGCGAATCGGCCGCGGTGCTGCGCACCTCGACGCTGGACCGGGGGCCCGTTCGGTCCCTGATCACCGCGACGGGGACGGTCCGCCCCGTGGTCAGCACGAATATCAGCACCCAGGTCTCGGGCCAGGTCTCGGAGGTCCTCGTCGACTTCAACGATGCGGTGATCAAGGGCCAGCTCCTGGCGGGGCTGGATCCCCAGACCTTTCTCGCGCGGGTGCGCGAGTCGGAGGCGCAGCTGGAGGTGGCGAAGGCCGAGCTCGCAAGCCGTGAATCGGCGCTCGCCAAGGCCCGGGCGGAGCTCCAGCAGCAGGAGGGACGGCGCGCCGTTGCGGAGTCGGAGACGGCCAGCAGCCGTGCCCGCCATGAGGAGGCGCGCCGGACCCTCGAGCGGCGACGTACCTTGGCCTCCAAGGGGGGCGTCTCGGACAGTGATCTACAGGCTTCCCAGACCGAGTTCCAGTCCGCCGCCGCGCTGCTGGAGGCCGCGGAAGGAAAGCTCGGTGTGCAGGATGCGGAGATCTGGGCGGCCCGTGCCGAGGTCGACATGGCCCTGTCCCAGGCGGACTACGCC
>JBAPYD010000739.1:0-8117 GCA_049284555.1 Chromatiaceae bacterium
GGACCCTGGTCTTCGGCCCCGAGGGGGGCCCCCTCGCGGACCTCTATGCCCCCTGGCTGCTGCCCCTGGCGCTGATGACGCTGGTCCTGGGTGCCCTGGGGGTCGTCGCGGCGCCGGGTCTGCGCCGCCAGGTCGCTTATCTCGTGGTGGTCTCGGTCGGGGTCCTGCTGAGCGCGTTCGGCCTCTGGAGCGCCTCCGGCATCAGCTCGGGGCTCTACTACCTGGCCCACAGCACCCTGGCCGCGGGCGCGTTCTTCCTGCTGGCGGACCACATCGCCAGGGCTCGCGGGGACCTCGCGGACCGATTGAGCCCGGGGCCCCGGATCCCTCGCGCGGGCCTCGTTGGCGCCCTGTTCTTCGCCACCGCCATCCTGGTGGCGGGGCTGCCGCCCCTCTCCGGATTCCTCGCCAAGCTCCTGGTGATTCGCGCGGCCCTCGAGGGTCCCACCTGGCCTTGGGTCCTCGGCCTGGTGCTGGCTTCGGGGTTGCTGGGCATCGTCGCCCTGGCGCGATCGGGCAGCATGCTCTTCTTTCGCGCCACCGGCGCGGCGTCCCCACCGATCGGCGGGGGTCTGCCCGCCCTGGGTCCCCCGGTAGGTCTTCTGGCGATCTGCATGGCCCTACTGATTTGGGCGGGCCCCATCCTGGGCTTCAGCCAGGCAACGGCGGAGCAGCTGCTGCGCCCTCACGACTACATCCACGCCGTGCTGGGGCCCCCGACCGAGGTCGATCGGCCATGACAGCCCGGCTCCTGCCCCATCCCCTGCTGACGGCCGTCCTCGCCCTCACGTGGATGCTCTTGGTGAACAGCTTCTCCGCCGGGCATATCGTCCTCGGCCTCCTGCTGGGCTGGGGCATCCCGATCTTCACCCGACGGTTCTGGCCGGAGCGGGTATGCATCAGAAAACCGCTGGTCCTCCTGCGGCTGATCGGGGTGGTCCTCTACGACATCCTGGTCGCCAACTTCAACGTGGCCTACCTGATCCTTCGCGGCCCGAGGCGACTCGAGCCCGCGTTCGTCGTGGTGCCCTTGAGGCTCAGGTCCGACCTGGGAATCAGCCTGCTGGCCAATACGATCTCGCTGACCCCTGGGACCGTGTCCTCCTGGCTCAGCCCGGATCGGCGCAGCCTGGTCGTCCACGGGCTGGACGTCCGGGATCCCGACGGGCTGGTCGACGCGATCAGGCAGCGCTATGAGGCGCCTCTGCTGGAGGTCTTCGAGTCATGTTGAGCCTCGCCCTCGTCCTGGCCCTGGGCCTGGTCTCCGCCGCCCTGGCACTCAGCCTGTGGCGTCTGCTGCGGGGCCCGGACAAGCCGGACCGCATCCTCGCCCTGGACACCCTGTACGTGAATGCAATCGCCCTCCTGGTCCTGCTCGGCATCCACCTGAGCTCGTCCCTGTATTTCGAGGCGGCCCTGCTGATCGCCGTGATGGGCTTCGTCGGCACCGTCGCCCTGTGCAAATATCTGCTCCGCGGCGACATCATCGAGTAGGCCCTGATATGCTGGAAGCCGCGCTCTCCGTCCTGATCGTCACCGGCGCCGCCTTTACCTTCATCGGCTCCTTGGGACTGGTGCGCCTCAGCGACTTCTACACCCGCCTCCACGGACCGACCAAGGCCACGACCCTCGGCGTGGGCAGCTTGCTGATTGCCTCCATGATCCACTTCAGCGGCCAGGACAACGGACTGAGCGTCCACGAGCTCCTGGTGACGCTCTTCCTGTTCATCACCGCGCCGGTCAGCGCCCACCTCGTATCCAAGGCCGCCTTGCATCTACGCCTTCGCTCCCTGGCGCCGCCCCCATCCTTGATCGAGCAAGCGGACGAAGAGACGCGGGATCACGGGAGGAGCCCACAGGACGACCCGGTGGGCTGAGCCGAGCGCGAACCCGGCCGGGACGCTCGTGTCCCAGGCTGAGGGGGACGAGACGACGACGCGTCCCGAGACGCGCGGGTCTCGGGACGGGGCCGATCAAGCGCCGCAATGGCGCTCGAAGCGCAGCGCGGAGGTCGGGATCCGCCGTGCTCAGCGTGGCAGGTCGGAGCGCCCCATCAGCCACTCATCGACCGCGCGGGCACACTGGCGACCCTCACGGATGGCCCACACCACCAGGGACTGACCCCGCCGCATGTCGCCGGCCGCGAAGACTCCGGGGACCGAGGTCTGGTAGGCGCCCTGGCCCTCGGTCGCGGCCTTGACATTGCCGCGGGCGTCCACCTCCAGGCCCACCTCGGACTTCAGCGCGTCGATCATGCCCTCGTGCACCGGGTGGAGGAAGCCCATGGCAAGCAGCACCAGGTCGGCCTTGAGCTCGCCCTCGCTGCCGGGGACCTCGGACATCTGCCAGCGCCCGCTCGCGTCCTTGTCCCAACGCACCAGACAGTACCGCAGGGCCCGCACCCGGCCCTGGGCGTCACCCAGGAACTCCTTGGTGAGGACGTTCCAGTGGCGCTCGCAGCCCTCTTCTTGAGAGCTGGACGTACGCAGCTTATTGGGCCAATCGGGCCAAGTGAGCCCCTTGTCCTCCTTGATCGGAGGCTTCTCGAGGATTTCGATCTGGGTGACCGAGCGGGCCCCATGGCGGTTCGAGGTCCCGATACAATCGGAGCCGGTGTCGCCCCCTCCGATCACCACCACGTCCCGGCCCTGGGCACTGATGAAGTCCTCATCCGGGACATAGGTGCCCTGGACCCGCTTGCTGTTGCGGGAGAGGAAGTCCATGGCGAAATGAATCCCGTCGAAGCTTCGACCCGGGACATCCAGATCCCTCGGCTTCTCGGACCCGCCCGCCAGCACCAGCGCGTCGTATTCCTTGTAGAGGCGGGCCACGGGGATGTCCACGCCCACGTGCGCATGGGTATGAAACTCCACGCCCTCGGTGCGCATCTGGGCCATACGCCGGTCGATGAGCTGCTTGGACAGCTTGAAGTCCGGGATTCCGTAGCGCAGGAGCCCGCCGATGCGGTCATGCTTCTCGAAGAGTGAGACCTGATGCCCCGCCCGGGCCAACTGCTGGGCGCAGGCCAGCCCCGCGGGGCCCGACCCGACGACGGCGATCCGCTTGCCCGTGCGCCGCTCCGGGACCTGGGGCTTGATCCAGCCCTCCTGCCAGGCCCTGTCCACGATCGCGCACTCGATGGTCTTGATGGCCACCGGCACGTCGTCGATGTTCAGGGTGCAGGACGCCTCGCAAGGGGCGGGGCAGATGCGGCCCGTGAACTCCGGGAAATTGTTGGTTGAGTGGAGGACCTCAATGGCGGCCTGCCAATCCCCCTTGTACACGAGATCGTTCCAGTCCGGAATGATGTTGTTGACCGGACAGCCCTGATGGCAGAAGGGGATGCCGCAATCCATGCAACGCGCCCCCTGCTCGCTCACCTCCCGCTCGCCCAGCGGGATCACGAACTCTTTGTAGTGGACGATGCGATCACCGGCCGGCTCGTAGCGGCGGTCACGGCGGTCGTACTCCAGGAATCCGGTGGGCTTACCCATGGTCGGCGACCCCCTTGGTGACCTTGTTCGGCAATGGCCTGGCGGGCCGCGGCGGGCGGCTCTGATTGGCCTCCATCTCCTGCAGGGCCCGCCGGTAGTCCACCGGCATGACCTTGACGAATCGCGGCAGGTAGCTCGCCCAGTCGTCCAGGATGCGGCGCGCCACCGCCGAGTTGGTGTAGTGGAGATGCCGCTCGATCAGCGTGCGCAGGCGCCTGGCATCGTAGCGGGTCATATCGCGGCTGATATCCACCAGCCCGTGGGTCTCCATGTCCCCCCCCTGGTGGTCCAGGGCCTCGAGGGCCTCGTCCTCGGCGGGGATCGGCTCAAGCTCCACCATGGCCAGGTTGCAGCGATCCTCGAAGGCGCCGTCGCCGTTGAGGACGTAGGCGATGCCCCCCGACATACCGGCGGCGAAGTTGCGGCCGGTGGGTCCCAGCACCACGGCGATGCCACCGGTCATGTATTCGCAACCGTGGTCTCCGACCCCTTCCACCACCGCGGTTGCCCCGGAGTTGCGAACGCAGAAACGCTCTCCGGCAACGCCGCGGAAGAAGCACTCCCCGCTGACGGCACCGTAGAGGACGGTGTTGCCGACGATGATGTTGTCTTCCGCCCGCTCGATGGCGGAGTCCGCCGGCGGGTAGATGATCAGGCGCCCGCCCGAGAGGCCCTTACCCACGTAGTCGTTGGCCTCACCTTCCAGCTCGACGGTGACCCCCCGGGCGAGCCAGGCGCCGAAGGACTGGCCGCCGGTACCTCGCGCCTTGATATGGATACAGTCCTCCGGTAGCCCCGCGTGGCCGTAACGCTCGGCGACCCGGCCCGAGAGCATGGCACCAACCGTCCGGTTGTAGTTCTTGACCCCGATTTCGATCTGAACCGGCTCGGCGCGGCTCAGGGCAGGCTCTGCGCGGGCGATCAGCTCTCGGTCGAGGGCGTTCTCCAGGCCGTGGTCCTGGGGCTCGCAGTTGTAGGTCGCGACCTCGAGTCCGACCTTTGGCTTGGCCAGCAGACGCGAGTAGTCGAGCCCGTGGGCCTTCCAGTGATCGATGGCCCGCCGCATCTCCAGCCGGTCCGACTGACCGATCATCTCGTTCATGGTGCGGAAGCCCAAACGGGCCATGAGCTGCCGCACCTCCTCTGCCACGAAGAAGAAGTAATTGATGACGTGCTCGGGCTTGCCGGTGAAGCGCTTGCGCAGCTCCGGGTCCTGGGTCGCGACCCCGACCGGGCAGGTATTGAGATGACACTTGCGCATCATGATGCAGCCCGAGGCGATCAGAGGCGCCGTGGCAAAGCCGAACTCGTCGGCCCCCAGAAGCGCCCCGATCACCACATCGCGGCCGGTACGCATACCGCCATCCACCTGCACCGCGATGCGTCCCCGCAGCCGGTTGAGGACCAGGGTCTGGTGCGTCTCGGCGAGCCCGATCTCCCAGGGGGAGCCCGCGTGCTTGATCGAGGTGAGGGGCGAGGCGCCCGTGCCGCCGTCGTAGCCCGCGATGGTCACATGGTCGGCGTGGGCCTTGGAGACACCCGCGGCGACCGTGCCCACGCCCACCTCGGAGACCAGCTTCACCGAGATCCGCGCTTTGGGGTTGACGTTCTTCAGGTCATGGATGAGCTGGGCCAGGTCCTCGATGGAATAGATGTCGTGATGGGGGGGCGGCGAGATGAGGCCCACCCCCGGGGTGGAGTGACGGACGCGGGCGATCTGGGCGTTGACCTTGTGACCCGGCAGCTGGCCCCCCTCGCCGGGCTTGGCACCCTGGGCGATCTTGATCTGGATGTCGTCCGCGTTGACCAGATACTCGGTGGTGACACCGAACCGCCCCGAGGCGACCTGCTTGATGGCAGAGCGCTCGGGGTTCCTGGAGCCGTCCGGTAGGGGCAGGAAACGCTCAGGCTCCTCGCCCCCTTCCCCCGTATTGGACTTGCCACCCAGGGCGTTCATGGCCCGGGCCAGGTTCGAGTGGGCCTCGTAGCTGATGGAGCCGAAGGACATGGCCCCCGTCGCGAAGCGCTTGACGATCTCGCTCGCCGGCTCGACCTCGTCCAAGGGTATGGGGGTGTCCGCCCACTTGAGCTCCATCAGACCCCGCAGGGTCAGCAGCCGCTCGCTCTGCTCGTTGAGGAGCAGGGAGAACTGCTCGTAGGTACCCCAGCTGTTGGCGCGCACGGCGTGCTGGAGCCTCGCGATGCTGTCCGGGGTCCAGACATGGTCCTCGCCCCGCAGGCGGAACGCATAGTCGCCGCCCACGTCCAGGTGCTTGCGATAGATCTGCTCCGTACCGTAGCCCTGGCCGTGCCAGCGCACGGCCTCCTCCGCGACCTGCTGCAGACCCACCCCTTCCACCGTGGTATGGGTGCCGGTGAAGTAGCGGTCCACGAAGGCGCTGTTGAGCCCCACGGCGTCGAAGATCTGGGCCCCGCAATAGGACTGGAAGGTGGAGATGCCCATCTTCGACATGACCTTGAGCAGGCCCTTGCCGACTGCCTTGATATAGCGCTTCTGGGCCTCCTCGAAGCTCAACTTCTCGGGGAGGTCGGGCAACAAGGACTGGATGGTATCGAAGGCGAGATAGGGGTTGATGGCCTCGGCCCCGTAGCCCGCGAGGACCGCGTAGTGGTGCACCTCGAGGGCCGACCCGGTCTCCACCACCAGACCGGAGCTGGTGCGCATCCCCCGTCGGATCAGGTGATGGTGCACCGCGGACGTGGCCAGGAGGGCCGGGATGGGGATCTGGTCCCGGTTGGTGTTGCGGTCGGAAAGGATCAGGATGTTGTACCCGTCCAGCACGGCCTGCTCGGCCTCGTGGCAGAGCCGCTCCAGGGCGGGGCCCATTCCGGGAGCCCCCTCGCCAGCCGAATAGACCATATGCAGGGTGCGGGTGCGGAAGGCACCCCCCGAGTTGTCCTCGATGTGGCGCACCCGCTCCAGGTCCTGGTTGGTCAGCACCGGCTGATTGACCTCCAGTCGCCAGTTCCTTCCCGCCTCCTTGAGACCCAGCAGATTGGGCCGGGGGCCAATGAGGGACACCAGAGACATGACCAGCTCCTCGCGGATCGGATCGATCGGCGGGTTGGTCACCTGGGCGAAGTTCTGCTTGAAATAGGTGGACAGGTGCTTGGGGCGGCGTGACAGCACCGAGGGCGGATTGTCGGCCCCCATGGAGCCCACCGCCTCCTGACCCGTCACCACCATGGGGGTGAGCAGGAACTTGATGTCCTCCTGGGTGTACCCGAAGGCCTGCTGCGCATCGAGCAAAGTCTCCAGGTCCGGCGCCATGGGCGCCACGTTGGTTGGCAGGTCGTCCAGGTGGATCTGGGTGCGGTTGAGCCACTCGCGGTAGGGCCTGGCACCGGCCAGCTCGGCCTTGATCTCGGCGTCGTCGATGATGCGACCCTGCTCCAGATCGATCAGGAACATCTTGCCCGGCTGAAGGCGCCACTTCTTGACGATGCGCTCCTCGGGCATATCGAGGACGCCCATCTCGGAGCCCATGATCACCATGTCATCGTTGGTCACCAGGTAGCGCGCCGGGCGCAGCCCGTTGCGATCCAAGGTGGCGCCGATCTGGCGCCCATCGGTGAAGGCGACCGCGGCCGGTCCGTCCCAGGGCTCCATCAAGGCCGCGTGATACTCGTAAAAGGCCCGGCGCTCGGCATCCATCAGCTTGTTTCCGGCCCA
Organism: Chromatiaceae bacterium; assembly: GCA_049284555.1. GTDB lineage: Bacteria > Pseudomonadota > Gammaproteobacteria > Chromatiales > Chromatiaceae > Thiodictyon. The sequence goes on from JBAPYD010000739.1 coordinate 7,189, forward strand.
GGCCTCGGGGATCAGGAGCATCATGGCGTGCGCCAGTGAATAGCCGCCCATCACCAGGAGCTCGAGCGCGTTGTCGAAGCAGGCGGAGTCGGACTGGCCCTCGGGGATCAAGGGCCAGATGCTGTCGAGATCTTCGCCCAGGACCTCGGAGCGCATGGTGTAGCGGCGTGCCGCCATCCAGTTGACGTTGCCGCGCAGGGTGTTGATCTCCCCGTTGTGGCAGATCATGCGGAAGGGATGCGCCAGGTCCCAGGTCGGGAAGGTGTTGGTGGAGAAACGCTGATGGACCAGGGCGAGGGCCGAGGCGAAACGCTCGTCCTGCAGGTCCCGATAGTAGGCCCCCACCTGATTCGCCAGCATCATCCCCTTGTAGACGATGGTGCGCGATGACATGGAGGTGACGTAGAAGGCCGTCTTGTCGTAGCCCGCCGCGCGGATCTCGTTGTCCATGCGCTTGCGGACCACGAAGAGCTTGCGCTCGAAGGATTGCTGGTCCGGGCAGTTACTGCCGCAGGCAACGAACACCTGGCGCACCACGGGCTCGGTGGGGACCACGCTCTCGCCCAACACCCGGTTGTCGACCGGCACGTCGCGCCAGCCCAGGACCTGCTGCCCAGCCTCTGCCAGACGGCGCTCGACGGTGGACTGGGTCTCCTGGCGTGCCGTCTCTTCCTTGGGCATGAAGACCATTCCCACGCCGTAGGCGCCCGCCGGGGGCAGCTCGAAGTCCACGACGGCTCGGAAGAAGGCGTCCGGTATCTGGACCAGGATGCCGGCGCCATCGCCGGCCTTGGGATCCGCGCCCACGGCACCCCGGTGAGTCAATCGCTCAAGCACCTCCAAACCCTGGAGGATGATGGCATGGCTCTGCACATTCTTGATGTTGCAAACGAACCCGACGCCGCATGCGTCGTGCTCTTGGGCCGGGT
>JBAPYD010000740.1:0-6692 GCA_049284555.1 Chromatiaceae bacterium
CCGCCACCACCACGTGGTAGTCCCAGGCGATCAGCCGACCCGGCGGGGACGCCCGCTGCTCCAGGATGGGGACCAGGCCGCCCGGGCTGGTGAGGAAGATCACCCAGCGCTCGCCGGGCCCCAGCGCGGGCTCGGCGCACAGCCACCAGGCGTTCTCCTCGCAATAGAAGGGCTGGTAGCGGAATCCGTCGGGGCGCTCCAGGGGGATCTCGCTCGCCGCAGGGGGCTCAGGGATAGAGGCGCAGGTCCAGGGTCTCCTCCGTCCAGCGCTCCTCGTCGGCGAGCAGGCGGCGCTCCAGGTCGCCTGGACCGGCCTCGGGGTCGTCCACCCATTCCCGAAGGAAGGTGCCGCCGGTCAGCAGGTCGATGGCGAGGCGCTCGGTCTCGTACTCGTAGGGGTGGTCGTGCCAGAGGGGGTAGTCGGCGTACTCGAGCCGGATGCACTTCAGGAGCAGGGCCACGAACCGATAGGGCCTGAATCGGTCGTGCCGATAGTGCCGGTTGTCGGTGTGGAGCTGAATCCCGGCGCAGAGCCCGCCCGCGTGCTTGTGGAAGGTCGGCTCGAACCAGCAGGGCCGGATCAGCGCCCCCTCGGTCCAGCCCGTGCGCTGGCCCTCCAGGCGCTCCAGCACCCGGGCGATGTCCAGGTCCGGGGCCCCCGCCACCTCCAGGGAGACCGTGGTGCCGCGGCCCTCGGAGAGGGTCGTCCCCTCCAGGAGCACGGTGCCGGGGAAGCAGCGGGCCATGTTGAGGCTCGAGGCGTTGGGGCTGGGGTTGACCCAGGCGAGGTCCGACAGGGGCCAGCCGTGGCCCGGGGGCTCGTTGGGGTCATAGCCCTCCATGGCGACCACGTGGAGGTCCAGGTCCAGACCGCGCTCCGCCCGGAACCACTTGGCGAGCTCCCCCAGGGTCAGGCCGTGACGCATGATCAGGGGCCCGGCCCCCACGAAGCTCTCCCAGCCGGGCTCGAGGATGCTCCCCTCCACCGGGCGCCCCGCGGGGTTCGGCCGGTCCAGGACCCACAGGGACTTGCCGGCGGCGGCGCAGGCGTCCATCAGGTAGGCCAGGGTGGTCACGTAGGTGTAGATGCGGGTCCCGATGTCCTGCAGGTCCACCAGCAGCACGTCGAAGCTGTCCAGCATCTCGGAGGTGGGATAGCGGACGCTGCCGTAGAGGCTGAACACCGGGATGCCGTAGCGCGGGTCCAGGAAGTCCGCCGACTCGATCATGTTGTCCTGCTTGTCCCCGCGCATGCCGTGCTGGGGCCCGAAGGCGGCGGTGATCTGGACGTCCCCCAGGGCCATCAGGGCATCCAGGCTATGGCGCCCGTCGCCCGTCATGGAGGCCGGATGCCCGAGCAGGGCCACGCGCCGCTCCCACAGGGGCTTGTGAAGCTCGGGATTGGCGAGCAGGCGGTCGATTCCAAGCTGGATCATGCTCCAGTCCCCCAGAAGCGCCGGTGGGCGCGGAACGGCGGATTGTCCCCGCAACGGGCGGCCGACTCAATGCGAGACCCCGCGACCCGCGGGTTATGATCCTCAGAATGCGACGCTCCGACTTCCGCTACGACCTGCCCCCCGAGCTCATCGCCCAGCGCCCCCTGCCCGAGCGGGGGGCATCGCGGCTGATGGCCCTCGACGGGCGCGACGGCAGCCTGCGGGACCTGCGCTTCACGGACCTGCCGGGGCTGCTGCGCCCCGGCGACCTGCTGGTCTTCAACAACACCCGCGTGATGCGGGCCCGGCTCCACGGGCGCAAGGACACGGGCGGCCGGGTGGAGGTGCTGATCGAGCGCCTGCGCTCACCGGTGGAGGCCCTGGCCCAGGTCCGGTCGAGCAAATCGCCCGGGACCGGGCGGCTGATCCAGCTCGCGGACGGGGAGCGCCTCCAGGTGTTGGGACGGGACGGGGATCTCTTTCGGCTCAAGGCCCTCGACGCGCCCTTTCCATCCCTGATGGAGGACCAGGGCCACCTGCCCCTGCCCCACTATATCGAGCGCCCGGACGACGCGAGCGACGCGGAGCGCTACCAGACCGTGTACGCCACGCGCGAGGGGGCGGTGGCGGCCCCGACCGCCGGACTCCACTTCGATCGGGCCATGCTCGATCGCCTGGAGCGCAACGGCGTCGCCCGCGGCGAGGTCACGCTGCACGTGGGCGCCGGCACCTTCCAGCCGGTTCGGGTGGAGGATCTGGACCAGCATGAGATGCACGCGGAGTGGCTGGAGGTCGACGCGGCCCTGTGCGCCCAGGTGGAGGCGACGCGCGCCCGGGGGGGACGGGTGGTGGCGGTGGGGACCACCAGCGTGCGCAGCCTCGAGTCGGCCGCGGCCGGCGGCACCCTGAGGCCCTACCAAGGGGACAGCCGGCTCTTCATTCGTCCCGGCTACCGATTCCGGGTGGTCGACGCGCTGATCACCAACTTCCACCTCCCCGAGTCCACGCTGCTGATGCTGGTGTGCGCCTTCGCCGGCTATCGGCCGGTGCTGGATGCCTACCGACACGCGGTCGCCCAGCGCTACCGCTTCTTCAGCTACGGGGACGCCATGTTCCTCACCCCTCACCCGGATGCCGCGCCGATGGGACCGGAGGCTCCGGCTGGTTGACGGGAATGCCAGGCGATCCTTCGAAAACTCCGAACATTAGCACTTGCTAATGTACAGTCCAATTTCTGGCCTCGAATGATGCCGGCACCCATCTTCGGTTCTAACAGCAACACTTGGATCGGAGATCGTCAGCATGTACGAGACCGTCGCATCCATCCGCCCCCGGGACTTCCAGCGACTGCGTGACGCCGGGGAAGAGCCCCGCCTGGTCGACGTCCGCACGCCGGCCGAGTTTCGGTCCGGGCACATCCCAGGGGCCCGCTCGATGCCGCTGGACGCCCTGGAGCCGGAGCGCCTGAGCGCAGCGTTGGGATCCGGGACGGACCGGACCCTGTACCTCACCTGCCACAGCGGCCAACGGGCCCTCCAGGCCGCCGAGCGCCTGCGCACCGCGGGTCTGAGGCATGTCGCCCTCATCGAGGGCGGCACCGAGGCCTGGCGGCAGGCAGGGCTCCCCATCGTCCACCCGGCCCGACCACCCGCCCTGTCCCTGGAGCAGCAGGTCAACATCACCCTGGGCAGCCTGATCATGCTCAAGGTGGTCTTTGGCTTCACCCTCCACGAGCTCTTCTTCCTAGCCCCTGCCCTGATCGGTGCGGGACTGGTGATTGCTGGCGTCACCCGCTGGTGCGGAATGGCGCGCCTGATGGCCCGGATGCCCTGGAACCGAACCTCCGAGGCCACGGCCCCGCGGCCCGAGTCGCCGAGCCGGGCGCGAAGCACACTTTCAAACGAGGTATCAGCATGATTTTCAGACAGCTTTTCGACCGCGAATCCTCCACCTACACCTACCTGCTCGCCGAGCGCGCGGGGGGCGAGGCCCTGTTGATCGACCCCGTGCTGGAGCGGGTGGACCAGTACCTGGGCCTGATCGAACAGCTCGACCTGCGGCTGGTGCTGGCGGTCGATACCCACATCCATGCCGACCATGTCACCGGGCTCGGCACCCTGCGGGAGCGAACGGACTGCGCGAGCGCGATGGGCGAGCAGAGCGGGGCCGAGTGCGTCTCCCTGCACTTCCGCGAGGGGGATCGGCTCAGGGCCGACGGTCTGTCCCTGGAGGCGCTCTACACCCCGGGGCACACGGACGACAGCTACAGCTTCCTGCTGCGACCCAGCGGCCATGCCCCGCGGATCTTCACCGGGGACACCCTGCTGATCCGCGGCACCGGGCGCACGGATTTCCAGAACGGCGATCCGGCCGCCCAGTACGACAGCCTGTTCGACAGGCTGCTCAAGCTCCCGGATGAGACCCTGGTCTACCCGGCCCACGACTACAACGGCATGACGGTGAGCACCATCGCCGAGGAGCGCCTTTACAACCCCCGCCTTCAGGTCAAGGACAAGGCGGAATACGTGGCCCTCATGAACGGACTGAAGCTCGATAATCCGCGGCTCATGGACATCGCGGTTCCGGCCAACCGGGCGTGCGGGCTGCGGCCGACCGAAAAGGACCCGGCGAAGTCGCCCTGAGCTTGGGAAACGGACAGGACGTCCACAAGTCTTGACGGTAAACCCTCTCTGGCGGCGCACGGAAGCGCCGTTTTTTTTATGATGCGGCGAGAACCGGGCATTCAGCCGGGTTTGAGGAAGAAAGAGGGGGTTTGAGTCCATGCCAAGCCTCAATATGAAGCACCTGCGCTACTTCTGGGCGGTGGCGAGCCACGGCTCGATCGCGCGGGCCTCCTCGGTCCTCCACCTGACGCCCCAGACGATCAGCGGGCAGCTTCGTGAGCTGGAGGATCAGATTGGCAGCAAGCTGTTCGCCAAGTCGGGGCGAAACCTGGCCCTCACGGACACGGGTCGGCTGGTCTTCACCTACGCCGACGAGATCTTCCGGCTCACCGGCGAGCTGCAGGACCTGATCGCCGGTCGACCGGTGGGCTCGGCCCGCAGGCTCCACGTCGGCATCGCCATGGTGGTACCCAAGCTCCTTGCCTACCGCGTGCTCGCACCCGCCCTGAGCCTGCCGGAGCCCGTGCGCCTCATCTGTCACGAGGCACCCCTGGTCGATCTGCTGGCGGACCTCTCGGTGCACAAGCTGGATCTGGTGCTGGCCGACAGCCCGGTGAATCCGGCGCTCAACATACGGGCCTACAACCACGTGCTGGGGGAGTCGGGGATCACCTTCTACGCAACTAGGGCGCGGGCGCCGACCCTCCAGGAGGGATTCCCGGAGACCCTCGACGGGACGCCCATGCTGATGCCGACCTCAAGCAGCGCCCTGCGCCGTGCCCTCGAGCTCTGGTTCGAGCGCAAGGGGATCAAGCCGGAGGTGGTGGCGGAATTCGAGGACCGCGCCCTGATGAAGGCCTTCGGGGAGGCGGGGGTGGGGGTCTTCACGACCCCATCCCCCGTCGAGCGGGACGTGACGGCCAAGTACGGCGTGGTGCCGATCGGCCGGACCGACGAGGTCAGGGAGCGCTATTACGCCATCTCCGCGGAGCGCCACATCCGGCACCCGGCGGTGGCTGCCATCACCGAGGCCGCGCGAGCGGACCTGTTCGTCTAGCAATCGAGACCACCCCTGAGGAAACCAGCATGCGCCCCATCAAGCCCCTCGCCCTGACCCTCGCCGCCGCCATGAGCCTCGCCCAGCCCGCTCTGGCCGACGAGGTCACGGACCAGCTCGACGCCGCCCGCAAGGCCTACGAATCGGGCGACCTGCGCGGCGCCGTCGACACCCTGAACTTCGCCGTCGCCAAGATCCAGGAGCAGGTCACGGCCCGGCTGCTCCTGCTGCTGCCGGAGCCCCTGCCAGGCTGGCAGGCGGAGCCCGCCCAGTCCGAGTCCGCGGGCTTCGCCGCCATGATCACCGGGACCAACCTCAGCCGCCGCTACCAGCGCCCGGACGGGGCGGAGGTCACCCTCAGCCTCACGGCGGACTCGCCCCTGCTGCCCATGCTCACCATGTTCCTGAGCTCTCCCTTCATGATGCAGGCGGACCCGGCGACCAAGTCCTACAGCCTCAAGGGCCAGCGGGGCATGCTCAAGCACAGCCCCGAGAGCGACGAGTACGAGGCCAGCATCATGGTGGGCAACCGGATCCTCATCCAGGCCAACGGCAGGGGGCTAGCGGACGAGACGGCGGTCAGGCAGTACCTGGAGGCCATGGATCTCGACGCGATCCAGAAGGCCCTGGGCGGCTAACGGCCAAGGCGCCCCAAGGGGCGCTTGCTAGGCCCGTTCCACCGGGAAGGCCAGCACGGCGTCGATGTGGGGGGCGCCGACCCGGGCCATCAGGAGCCGGTCCAGGCCCAGGGCGACCCCCGACCCCTCCGGCATGCCGGCGGCCAGGGCGGCGAGAAGGGCCTCATCCGCGGGGGGGGTCGGGAGACCGAGGCTCCGCCGCGCCAGCAGATCCGCCTCGAAGCGGGCCCGCTGGGCGGTGGCGTCGGTTAGCTCCTGGAACCCGTTGGCGAGCTCCACCGCCTCCAGATAGAGCTCGAAGCGCTCGGCCACCGGCACCTCACCCTCGCGCACCCGGGCGAGGGCCGCCTGGCTCGGCGGATAGTCCCGGAGGAAGGTCAGGCGACCCCGCCCGAGCCCCGGCTCCAGGGCGTGCGTCAGCAGGAGGTCCAGCCAGCCGTCCCGGTCGAGGGCCAGCGACTCGGCCCCCGAGATCCCCAGCGCCAAGGCCTTGTCGCGCAGGGATCGGGGGTCGGCGGACCAGGGGTCCACCCCGAGCCGGTCCAGGAACAACTCCCGGTAGGTCAGATGCTCGATCGCCAGACCCGGGCGGTCGAGGGCCCGGCGGACCACCTCGGCCACCTCGTCCATGAGCCGGTCATAGGACCAGCCGGGCCGGTACCACTCCAGCAGGCTGAACTCGGGGTGGTGGAGCCGACCCCGCTCCCCGTCGCGGAAGACCTTGCAGATCTGGTAGATGGGCCCCAGCCCCGCGGCCAGCAGCCGCTTCATGGGAAACTCGGGGGAGGTCTGCAGATAGAGGGGCTGCCGCCCCCCGGGACCCGACCAGCGGGTGACCAGGCTCTCGATGGCGGGATCCGTGGCCGCCGACCGGGAGGCGATGGGGGTCTCCACCTCCAGCACGCCCCCCTCGGCGAAGAAGGCGCGGACACTCGCC
>JBAPYD010000741.1:0-3767 GCA_049284555.1 Chromatiaceae bacterium
GTCCCGCACCGCGGGGTCTCGGGCCGCTGCGAGCAGGCAGGCCTGGGCGTAGGCGAGCAACGGGTCATCGGGCCGCGCGGCGATCAGGTCGGCCAGTGTCTGGGCGGTCTCCGACTCGGGGCGTCCGGCGTGATGCTCCGCAATCAGGGAGAGTAGGCGGGCGGGCGGCGGGGCGTCCTCGGCCCGGAGGGCGCGCTTGTACCCGACGGCCGCCTCGGCATAGCGACCCGAGGCGAAATCCAGGTTGGCCAGGTAGTAGAGGACGCCCGGATGGTCGGGCTCGATCGCCAGGACGCGGCGATAGTGGTCCGCGGCCCCGGGTCCGTCTCCGTCCTGCTGGAGCAGGACGCCCTTGAGGAACAGCGCCAGCGTTTGATCGGGGTCCGCCGCCAGGACCCGATCCAGCTCCGACTTGGCCTCCGATCGCTGCCCGGCGAGATAGAGGACCCGGGCATAGCTCACCCGGGCCGCCAGGTTGTCCGGCGCCACCGCCAGTCCGGCGGAAAACTCGTTGGCCGCGGTCTGATAGTCCCGCTTGTCGACGGCGTAGATGGCCCGCTCGAAGGCTGGGACCGACTGCTCGGCCGCGCCCTGGAGCTGCTCCAGGAGCGGGTCCTTGGCGGGGGGTGTGCGGGGCTCCACCCGGGCCATGTGCGCCCGCGCCTCGTCGTTCTCACCGAGGGCGCGATAGGCCTGGGCCAGGGGCCAGTGGGCCTCGGTTGCCCCGGGGTCCAGCTCCAGGGTCTTCGTGAGGTGGGTGACCGCGTCCGGGTAGCGTCGCTCCAGGTTTGCGATTTGACCCAGGTAGAAGTTTGCCGCCGGCGCCAGGCCGGGCACCTCCCGGATACGCTCGAAGTTGGCCTTGGCCTCGGCCAGCTCACTGCGGTCCAGGTGCACCTTGCCGATGCGCAGATAGAGTGTCGGGTAATCCGGATCCAGTGCCCGGGCGGCCTCCAACTGCTCCAGGGCCCGGTCGTTGTTCCCCGTCATCATGGCCAGGTAGCCCGCGTAGTAGGGCCAGCGAAAGGCCCCGGGCTCCAGGGTCTGGGCATTGCGGAAGGCCGCGTCCGCCGGGGCCTCGACCTCTCGAAGCACTAGCAGGGCCCCGAGCCGCCCGTAGGCCTGGGCGAGCCGCTTGGGGTCGGCGTCGGGCGTGTCCAAGAGGCCGGCGATGGTCGCTCGGGCCTCGGTGATGGCCTGGCGAATGGCGGGCTCGGCCCCGGAGAGATCGGACTCGGGGATGGGCAGCAGCCGCTCGGCCCAGGGGGTGGGCAGGGACGCCACCGGGTCCGGCGGGCTCGGGGGATCGCCTCCCCAGGTGGCCGAGACAACGGCGAGCGCGAGCAGGAACAGGATCCAGGTCGGTCGGGTGGTCATGGGGCGCTCCCCACGGGCTGCTTCAGGGTGAGCAGTCGGTCGATGCCATCCGGTGCCAAGGTCTGCTCCTGTCCGTCCGGCCAGTGGACGACGAGGGAGTCCACGCGATCGCGCGGACCCAGCCCGAAGGTCAGGGGCAGCTCCAGGGAGGACAGGTAGCCCCGGGCGGGGAAAAGCTCCCGCACCTGGGTGAGGTCTCCCGACCTGAGGCTGACCCGGGCGCCGATCGCGGAGGGGTTGGGGGCCTGGCCCTCGAGGGCGATCCGCAGCCAGTGGTGGCCGGTCTGCTGGTCGTTGCGCAGGAGCGCCGGACGCCGGCCGTTCTGGGTGATCAGGAGGTCCAGGTCACCGTCCCCGTCGATGTCCGCGGTTGCGATGCCGCGCCCCACCAGGGGGTTGGTCAGGTCGCCCCCCTCGGTCACGGGGACGAAGCGCCCCGGACAGGCGTCCCCGCAGTTCCAGAAGAGCTGGGGCGGCTGGGCATAGGTCTGGCTCTGCTGGACCTTGTTGATCTCGTGCTCCAGGTGGCCGTTCGCGAGCAGCAGGTCCGAGCGGCCATCCAGGTCATAGTCCAGGAAGACGACCCCGAAGGTGAGGGGGATGCGGGAGGCGGGGCCCAATCCCTCGATCACCCCCTCGTCGACGAAGGGGGTACGGGCCTCCGAGGTGACGAAGAGCGAGGACATCTCGTTGGCGAACTTGCCCACGGCGATCCCGACCTCCGGGTCGTTGCGATAGTGGGCGGCGTCGATCCCCATGGAGCTGGATGACTTGCCGTTGCGGTCGTAGGCGATCCCCTCGAAGACCCCGACCTCCTCGAAGGTGCCGTCCCCGCGATTGCGGTAGAGGAAGTTGCGCACCGTGTCGTTGGCCACCGCCAGGTCCGTCCAACCATCCCCGTCGTAGTCCAGGGGGACGACCCCGAGCCCCTTGCCGGCGGGTCGCCCCGAGACCGGGTCGGTGACCTCGATCCCCGCGGCGGCGGAGACGTCGGTGAAGCGGCCGTCGCCCTCGTTTCGATAGAGCCGATTCTGGGTGCCGATGAAGTTGACCGGGGCCCCGTAGGCCCGCCCCAGTCCGGTGAGCCGGAAGTCGATCGCCAGATCGATGGTGCGCGACCAGCGCACGTAGTTGACCACGAACAGATCCAGATCCCCGTCCCGGTCGTAGTCGAGGAAGGCGGCGCTGGTGCTCCAGGTGTCCGGGTCGCCCGCGACACCGGCCCCCGCGGTGACGTCCTCGAAACGGCCCCCGAGGTTGCGCAGCAGGTGGTTGGCGTTCAGGCTCGTGAGATAGAGGTCGTCCCACCCGTCCCCGTCATAGTCGCCCACGGCCACACCCATGCTGTAGAAGGTCAGGGCGAGCCCCGCTGCTTCGGTGACGTCCGAGAAGCGGCCCTGACCGTCGTTGGCATACAGTGCCTGGGTGGGGGTGGGGCGATCCCCCTGCCGGCCCTCCCAGTACGTCGAGCTGATCAGGAGCAGATCCTGGTCCCCGTCCCGGTCGTAGTCGAGGAAGGCGGCCCCGCTGCCGATGGTCTCCGGCATCAGCCGCTCCCCATAGGCCCCGTTGACGTGGACGAAGTCGATGCCTGCGGACTCGGTGATATCCGCAAAGACGACCGCCGGGGGCTGGTCCGGCGGCGCCTGGGGCGCGCTCGGCGCCTCCACCCGGGCCGTCTCCACGGGCGTGTCCGCGGACGGCGGATGTCGCAGCCAATAGAGGGCGAGTCCGGCCACCGCGGCAACCGCGATGACGATGACCGAGACGACGAATGCGCGTCGGATCCGGGCCTCGCCGCGGGAGAGGGGTCGGGTCTCTGGTGCGTTCACGGTCAGTCCTCCGCTTGCGTCGCTAGCGGCCCGCGAGGGTCGAATCGGGCGCCGAGGCCAGTCCAAAGGCATCGGAGCGCTGCAGGTCATAGATGGCGACGGGCTCCGCGGCGTGGTCGGCCGCGGGGTTCGCCGCCCGGTGCCGGGTGATGGCGCGCTCGGCGATGTTGTCGTCCGTGCGGTAGCGATCGTGGAGGGCCCGGTGGCGCTCGGCCCCCGTCGGATCCCCCAGATCGGCCAGGATCAGACCCAGGTTGAAGTGGGCTGCGGCATGCTCCGGGTCCAGGGCCAGGGCCTGATCGAGGCGCTGCTTGGCCCGGGTCAGCAGCTCCGTGCGGGCCTGGCGGCGTGCCTCACCGCGCTCCTGACGGGCGCGCTCGTAGAGGGTGCGCCCCAGGGTCGTGAGCATTCGGTAGTCGGCGGAGAAGTCGAAGCCGCGCTCGCGGGCCTCCGCGAAGCGGGTCTCGGCCAGATTCTCCAGGTCGGCGATGGCCCCGTCCAGGTCGCCCAGCTCCCGCTTCACGAGGGCCGAGTACCAGGCCAGGGTCCAGGCGGGGG
>JBAPYD010000742.1:0-2168 GCA_049284555.1 Chromatiaceae bacterium
GAGTCGGTGTCGATCTTCTCCACCACCCCGGTCTTGTGCTCGAACTGGTAGACGGTGTCCTGGAGCTGCTGGTCGAGGACCGTGCGGTCGGTGAGCACCACCACCGCGTCGTAGACCTTGCGGTCCCGCGCGTCGTGCAGGGAGGCGAGGCGATGGGCGAGCCAGGCGATGGAGTTGGACTTGCCCGAGCCCGCGGAGTGCTGGACCAGGTAGTTGGTGCCGGCCCCCTGCTCCCGCGCGGCGGCCACCAGTCGGCGCACGCAGTCGAGCTGGTGGTAGCGGGGGAAGATCAGGGTCTCCTTGACGCTGACCTTGCCCGTGTTGGGGTCCTTCTCCTCGTCCCTCTGCAGGTGGATGAAGCGGCCCACCAGGTCGAGCAGGCTGTCGCGCTGCCAGACCTCCTCCCACAGGTAGCTGGTGCGGTGCCTGCCCTCGATGGGCGGGTTGCCGGCCCCCTGCCGGAAGCCCCGGTTGAAGGGGAGGAAGCGGGTGGAGAGCCCGCGCAGGCGCGTGGTCATCCAGACCTCGTCGGTATCGAGGGCGAAGTGGACCAGGGCGCGGGTCTTGAAGCGGAAGATCGGGGCGTTGGGGTCCCGGTCCGACCTGTACTGCTGCCGGGCGTGGGCCGCCCGCTGGCCGGTGATGGGGTTCTTCAGCTCCGCGGTGGCTACGGCTAAGCCGTTGAGAAAGAGCGCCAGGTCCAGCTCGTTGTCGTTCTTGGGGTCATAGCGGAGCTGGCGCACCACCCGCAGGCGGTTCTGGGCATAGAGGTCCCAGATCGCGGGATTGAGGTTGTTGCCGGGGCGGAAATAGGCGAGCCGGACCTGCTGGCCGTGGAGCTTGAAGCCCTGGCGCAGCACCGAGAGCGCCCCGTGCTGGTCCATGACCTTGCACAGGGCGTCGAGGAAGACGCCCTCCAGCGCCGCGCCGTGGATGGCCTGGAGCTTGGCCCAGGGCTTGGGCTGGGTGGCCTGGACGAAGGCGATGACATCGGACGGGATCAGGGCGCGCTGGACGTCGTAGCCCGCGTGGACGGCCAGGGCTTCATCGGGGTCATAGCCAAGCTTGTTCCCCGTGGGGCCACGCGGCTCGTAGCCGCCATGGAGCACCAGGTGCTCCACGATGAGCTGCTCGAAGGCTTCCTCGGTGTGTGTCTTCATCCTTGACTCGATGGGCTGATCGGCGAGGCACCCGCCAGTTTGCCGAGGCGCCTGTCGAAGGTGTGGAGTACCAGACCTCTCTCGAGGCAGCCTGCCAGAATCAGGCAATCCGAGAAATCCGCATTCGCATCGCGGTAGAGCCTCAGCGCCAGCGCGCAGCGGGCGGGGTTCTCCAGCTCGAATGCGTCGTTCGAGGTGATGTGCTCCAGGGCACGCAAGACCGCGGACTTCGGCAGCCTGTAGCTGGTCTCCAGCACCCACACGGTCTCGACCAGCACGATCATCGGCACGTGAAGGTCCGCCGCCTCGCCGGCCAATGCCCTCGCGGCGCTCACCTGGGCCGGCTGGCCGGGATCGTCCACCAGGATTCGCACCAGGACATTGGTATCGACCGCGATCATTGTCCGGCCCGTTCGCGGATCGCGGTCTCCATGTCCTCGTCCGTCACCGAGGTTTCGCCCTTCAGGATGCCGAAGGCCGCCTCGACACGGCTCTCCCGTCGCACCAGCCGGACCGCCCCATCCTCGACCACGAAGCCGACGCGGTCCCCCGGGCGCAGGCCGAGCCGCTTCCGCAGCTCCGCGGGTATGGTGACCTGTCCTTTGCTCGTCAGAGTGGACGTTTGCATGGGAAACACCGTCGAGTATTACGATACGCGAAGGGTAAGACGTCACCGCGCCGGTGGGAAGATGCGGTTCCCCTCCCCTGGTGCCCAAGCTCCGCTTCCTCTGGTGCCCAAGCTCTGCTTGGGCACCGCCTCCCGGAAGCTCCGCTTCCCCCGCCGCCTCACCAATCCCGATCCACCTCGATCAGCCCAACCTGTCCGGCATAATCCCTCGCACTCGACCAACGCCAGTGCTCCGGCAGATCCACGAATCCGCGCTTGACCGGATCCCCTCCCCTCCCCCAGTGCCCAAGCTCTGCTTGGGCACCCTCTCCCGGAAGCTCCGCTTCCCCCGCCCCCTCACCAATCCCGATCGATCTCGATCAGCCCGACCTGTCCGGCAT
>JBAPYD010000743.1:0-2261 GCA_049284555.1 Chromatiaceae bacterium
CGCCTAGCCTCCCCTCGCAACCCGACCCGCGCCACCCGAGGACTTCCGACCATGCACATCGGCGTCGCCTACGCGGACAAGTTCAAGCAGACCTGGCTCAAGCTGGATGTGCCCGACGGCAGCACGGTTCAGGACGCGATCCGGCGCTCCGGCCTGCTCGATCAGTTCCCGGAGATCGACCTGGGACGCAACAAGGTGGGGATCTTCGGCAAGCTCGTGGGCCTGGACACGGTCCTCGCGGAGGGCAACCGGGTCGAGATCTACCGCCCCATCACCGCCGACCCGGAGACCGTGGAGCGGCGCGACCGGGACTGATCGTCCCCGCCCCCCGACGGGTGTCGCAAAGGGTAGCCGGCGCGGTTCTGTCGCGGCGCAGGCCCGAGCGGGTCTTCGGCAAAACAACAGCTTGCCTGCTTCTCCCCTCACCCCAACCCCTCTCCCCTCTGGGGCGAGGGGCTTTTGCGACACCCTCCTCTGGGGCGAGGGGCTTTTACGACGCCCTCCCCCGGGGAGCGGGGAGCTGGAAGTCGGCCGCGGGCTGGTCGGGCGCCTCAGGGGCTCGTCTCCGGCTCCGCGACCGCGGTGCGCCGCAGCTTCCCGAGCCAGGCCTTCTGGCAGTCACGGCGGCGGCGCTCCATCAACACCTGACGAATGGATTCACGCACACGCTGGAAGGCCAGCGTCTTCTGGCGATGGATTCGCTCGCACCAGAGGATGTGAAAGCCGAGCTCGGTCTCCACCGGACCGCCGACCTGGCCTTCCTCGAGTCGAAACAGGAGGGCGTCAAGCTCCGGGTAGAGCTGGCCCCGCCTCACCTCGCCAAGACGGCCCTCCTCCAGGGCCGTGGGGCACTCGGAGTGCTGCCGCGCCAGGGCGGCGAAGCGCTTGCCGAGCGCACCGGGGCGCTCCCGTAGCTGCTCGGCCAGGCGCTCGATGCGGGCCAAGGCGGCGTCGCGGTGGTTCTCGTCGAAGGCGTCGTTCACGGTGATCAGGATGTGGCGGGCGGTGCGCCGCTCCGGGCTGGTGAATCGCCCCCGGTGCAGCTCGTAGTAGAGCCGCACGTCGACCTCGTCGACCCGCGCGTGCCGTGCGGCCACGCGCTGCATGACGGCATCGAAGATCAGCTCCCGGCGCAAGGCCGCCGCGAGGGTCTCCAGGTCCAGACCATTGCGACCGAGATCGGCCACGAAGGCCTCGGTATCCGGATAGCGGCCGCGCAGCTGCGCCACCGAGTCCTCTACCTGCTGCGCGGGGATCACGACCTGCCGTGCCTCCGCGGAATCCAGGACGAGCGCCTCGATCTCCAGGCTCCGCCGGGCCCGTCGCCGGGCCTCCCGCATCTGCTCCTCGGACAGGGCAGCGGGCTCCGTCTGGAAGCGCTCGCTCGCGGCGCGCAACAGATGATAACGCCCGACCCCCTCCAGGGCCTCGGCGTGGTCGTGATCCGCGGGTCTGCTCGAGGCGCTCAATCCAGCTCGCCCAATCGTCCGATCGGTCATCCGGGTGGGGTCAGGCGGGCAGGGGCCGGGGCGTCGGAACGCTCGGCTCCCCCACGGGATCGAGGGCCGACTCGGGGACCTGGAGCGTGTTTCGGCCCTCGAACAGGACGTGGTACGAGACCCCCCCGGGGGCGTCCCGCAGCACCCGTAGCACCTCCCCCACCTCGCCGCGCTCGACCAGGACCCGGCCCCCGCTGCCCAGGCGCAACCGGGCGGCCACGCGCTCCCGGGACTCGAAGCGGCTCGGGGTCCAGGGGGCCGAGGCGGGCTGGAGCTCCTCCTCCCGGCACCCGATCAGCTGACCCTCGGCGAGGAAGTGCACCGCGTAGATGATCTGGTCCTGGAGGAAGGTCCCGAGGTCCCGTACGAAGCCGGTGCTGCCGCGGCGCACCAGGAGCCTACCCACATCGACCCCGGGAACGGTGCCGTCGTTGCGCACGTTGCGCAGGACCCGCACCTCCTCCCCGTAGTCGTACCTAGGCCGCATGGGGCTCTCCCTTGGGCCCGGACCCCGACCCCGTCAGCTGGCCCAGGAGCGTCTCCACCGGGATGCTGACGGGATCGGGCCGATGGGAACGGAAGACCCGGAAGACCTTCTCCGTGAGGGCGTCCGAGACCACGAAATCTCGATAGGCAGCGCCCAGGAGGTCGGCATGCAGTTTCCATCGCGCATCCGTCGCATCCGGCATCTCCTCGACTTGCGCCAGGTAGTCGTGGAAGCGCTGCAGGATATGCAGACGATTGACCTGGACGATCTTCGGG
>JBAPYD010000744.1:0-5710 GCA_049284555.1 Chromatiaceae bacterium
GATCGCCCCCCGCTACGAGCGCCACCACCAGGTGCACTTCGACCAGGACGCCCTGGAGTCTGCGGCCCAGCTCGCCGAGCGCTACATCTCGGACCGCCGCCTGCCCGACAAGGCCGTGGATCTGCTCGACGAGGCCGGCTCCCACAAGCACCTGCGTCAGATCGCCATCCCCCGGGAGGTCAGGGAGCTGGAGCGGGAGCGCCAGCGCCTGCTTCGGGCCAAGACCGACGCCTTCAACGGCCAGGCCTTCGAGGAGGCGGCGCGGCTCCAGATGGAGATCCTCCGGCTCGAGGAGCGCCTGGCCGCCGCCCGCAAGGACTGGGAGTCCTCCCGTGGTAAGGAGCAAAAGGACGTCCACGCCGAGGACATCGCCCAGGTCGTCTCCCACTGGACCGGCATCCCTGTGGCCCGCATGGTGGAGACGGAGGCCGACAAGCTCGCGCGCATGGAGGAGAACCTGCACAGGCGCATCGTGGGTCAGGAGGACGCGGTGCGCGCGGTCTCGGACGCCATCCGGAGGAACCGCGCCGGCATCACCTCGGCGCGGCGCCCCATCGGGTCCTTCCTCTTCCTGGGCCCCACCGGGGTGGGCAAGACCGAGCTGGCGCGGGCACTGGCCGCCTTCCTGCTGGATGATGAGTTGCGCATCGTGCGCCTGGACATGTCCGAGTACATGGAGCGTCACGAGGTCTCCAAGATGATCGGCGCCCCGCCGGGCTACATCGGCTACGGGGAGGGGGGCCAGCTCACCGAGCGGGTGCGGCGCAACCCCTACACCGTGGTCCTGCTCGACGAGATGGAGAAGGCCCACCCGGATGTCTTCAACATGCTGCTGCAGATCCTGGAGGACGGCCGTCTCACCGACGCCCAGGGCCGCACCGTCTCCTTCCGCAACAGCATCCTGATCGGGACCTCCAATCTCGGCACCGAGGCCCTGTCGCCGGATAAGCGCCCCATCGGCTTCATCCAGTCCGCCACGCCGGGCTACGCGGAGGCGCGGACCCTGGTCCTGCACGAGGTCAAGCGGTTCTTCAAGCCGGAGTTCCTCAACCGGCTGGACGACGTCATCGTCTTCCACTACCTGGAGCCCAAGGACGTGCGGGCCATCGCAGCCATGCTCGTCGACGAGCTGGTGCGGCGCCTCCGCGCCTCACGCAAGGTCGAGGTCCGGGTCGAGGACGCCGTGCTCGACAAGCTCGCCGCCGACGGCTTCGACCCCGTCTACGGTGCCCGGCCCCTGCGCCGGGAGGTCGAGCGCCAGCTGGAGAACCCGCTGGCCATGAAGATCGTCACCGGCGCGTGTCCCGACGACAGCCGGGTGCGGGTGCATCTGCGGGAGGGGCAGATTGCCTTCGAGGTCGGGGGCTGAGGCGGAGCGGGACGAGGGCGCGCGGATGTTCCAAGCGTTGCGAATCAATAATCGCCGAGAAAACCGAGGAGGACGGGGTTGACCCAGTCCGGTCGGCTGGCGAAGGTGCCGTGTCCCGTATCGGGGAGGATGAAAAGCTGCGCGTTCGGAAGGGCGTCGTCAATGGCGAGCGTATGATCCAGACGCACCATATCGTGATCGCCGGCCATGATCAGCACGGGCTGCTGGATCTCTCTCAAGGCGTGTTCGCCGATGTCTTCATCGGTGGGGGCGTTGAGCCAGAGGGCGCGCAGCTTCGCGGTTGCGGATTTGGTCTCGGGTCCGGTCGACTCGGCTTCATCCTCGGCCCGCAAGGTATCCAGCTTCCCTTCCCGCAGCCCGCTGGGCGATATGTTGACGCCGCTGACCGCCAACCGGCGCACGAGGTCGGGATGGCGGGCGGCCAGAATGAGACCGACGATGCCTCCATCACTGAACCCCACCACGTCGGCGGAGTCGATTTGAAGCTCCCGCAGCAATTCGGCGGTGTCCTCCGTCATCCCGCCGTAGGTCAAGGGGCCTGGCACATCGGGGGTCTGCCCTTGGCCTGCCTGATCCGGTGCGATCACCTGGTGTCCCGCGTACACCAGTTCGTCTATCTGGTGGGCGATGGAGCCCAGGCCCGAGTCGCCGCCGCCGTGCAACAAGACCACGGGGGAGCCGGCGCCTACCCGCAGGTAGTACATCCAGTGGCCGTTCACTCGCGTCCAGTGACCGGGAGCATCATCGGCGCCTGTCTCCGGCGCGATCAGGGCGACGATGCAGAGCACCAGATTGAACCGCGCCGTTTCACGATCAGGCTCGAGCCCGAGGCCACCCTTGGCGTGCAGGACGGAACGGACGTACGCTTATGGTCGACATCTGGTCGCGGGCGCCGCCATAGGCCGGGGTTGGCGGATCTCCGGAGGAATGCGTCATGTTGCCAAGGCTCTTGCTGCTGGTCTTCTCACTGCTTTTGACATGCTCCGTCGCAGGTGCGCAGGCCCTCCATACGCCTGCAAAAGGAAGTCTGGAGCGGCAGCGTATCTTGGATGCGGCCCGCGTCAAGGTCGCGGCCGACCTATCCTACCAGGGCCCCATTCTGTTCCAGGTTCGCGATCTCAAGGTCTCCCGGGGCTGGGCGCTGCTGAACGCCCAGCCCGTGACACCGGCTGGCGTGCCGATCCGCAAGGATTGCCTCGAGTCCGACGAGATCACGGTCGTTCTGCTGCGATCCCACGCCGGCGCGTGGCGTGTGGAACGGGGAGGGACCGTCTGTGCGACCGATGCTTTCTGGTTGGATTGGCCGCAAGAGCTTGGTGCGCCGGTCGAAGTCTTCGAGCTAACGGGGGAGTGATCGCCGAACCCGGGGGGTTCCGCCGCCGGCGATCATCCCGATGTGCCGATCGGCATCTCCCCGTCAATCCGCCGGGTTCCCGGTGTGGCGTGTCGCTGCCGCTGGCGGCACCCACTCATACACGCCGCGGCGGCCGTCTATACTCTACTGGGCATGACGATTTCGCTTACGCCGTGCCCTGGGCGGGTACCACCGCCCATGCCTTTCGGGTGTCTTTCCGGTGCCGTCCAGGCGCCGTCTTTTGGGACTTGACGCGGTCCAGGTGGATTAAACCGCCACCGCTTCCCTGTCATGAGGGTTAAGGAGATAGAGATGCCTCTGAACCTCGATTCACTCGATCAGTCCGATGCCCGCCTCGTTCAAGCGGGCTTGAAGCACTTCGGCTTCTATGACGGGACGATGTTGGGTCGCCCTGGCCCCAAGACCCGGGCGGCTTATGAGCGCTATCGTGGCGAGCCCGAGGATACGGCCCCCGTTCAATCTGCCGAGATGCTGACGTATCCGAGATCGGTCCGAGACGAGATGGAGTTTCCCGGGGCGATCGCCGAGGGTACAAGGGGGCGCAAGGCCCGGCGTGTTCAGGAGTGGCTGACGATTCACGGGTTCCGGACGGCCATCGATGACGATTTCGGACCAGCGACCAAGCGCGCACTGGAAGCCTTTCAGCAGGCCAGAGGGCTTTCGAGTACCGGTACGGTGGACGAGGAGACCTGGAAGGTGCTGGTGGCGCCGATGGCTCGTGCCTTCGCCAAGGCCGAGCCAGGTTCCACGTTCGGCGACACCGTGCTGCGGGTTGCCAGGCAGCATCTAAAAGAGCATCCGATCGAGCTCGGGGGTGCCAATTGCGGTCCCTGGGTCCGGGCCTACATGGATGGCAATCAGGGTGAGCCTTGGGCCTGGTGCGCCGGCTTCGTCACCTTCGTCATGAAGCAGGCCGCAGAGATCCATGGCGTGGCCAAGCCGTTGAAGGGCTCGTTCTCCTGCGATCTGCTGGCGACGCAGGCGAAGGATGAGGGGCGCTTCGTCTCCGGGCACGAGATCGGCACGACAACGGCTGAGTGGTCGGAAGGCAATCTGGGGACTTGCTGCGTCTTCCTGGTCAGGCGGACCTCGAGCGATTGGACCCACACAGGCTTCGCATTCGACTATCGTGCCGATGGCACCTTCGCGTCCATCGAGGGTAACACCAACGACGAGGGCAACCGGGAGGGCTATGAGGTCTGCCGGCGTGTCAGGGGCCGAGGCAGCATGGATTTCATACGGTTGGTCTGAGGAATCCGTCCCGGGCGGCCTCGTTCTTCGCGGGACCGCCCTCGCCCTCTCGATCCCCGTCTTCCGGATCGCCGCCGACGGTGCGGCCTCCGCCTTCGATTGGCGCACCCTCTGACAGTGCGGCACCGGCAACTCGCCAAGCGTTGCCGTCGCTGCGCTGCCTGTTGGCCGACCCCATCGACACGGCGCGGTCGCTGCGGCGGTTGTTCCCCGAGGCCGACGAGCAGACGGAGCGGGGGTGGAGCAACTTCAGCGCTATTGCGCCCACTCTTCGCGCGGCCTCCCACGTCACGCCGCCCTGGCCTCGCCGGGCGCCCCGCCCGAGTTCCGTGATGGTCTACGCTCTTGAATACGACAAGGCCGTTCACGGAGGTGCGTCGGAATGGGAGTGAAGATCAGTATCATCGACAAGCGCGCTCACCACAGACTCTGTGCCTGGGGCATCGCCGCCCCAGGGCCGACTCGGATCGTGGTGGATAGCAGCAGCGTTCTTGCTGACGTGCTTATCAAGGTCAAGAACGCCGCTGGCCGAGTCAAGATCTCGCTGCTGTCGATCACGGCGCATGGGTTTGGGCGGCAAGACGCCAAAGGCCGCATGCACGGTGGCTTTGGGGTCGAATTCTGCAAAGACACGATTAACCTCAAGACGGTTCGGCAGTTCAGGAAATTACGCGGCATGTTTGATAGTAAGGCGCTTGGCATCGAGCTGGTCGGGTGCGCCGCAGCCGGAAACCATCGCATTACGACCGCGCAAGGCAAGTCGGTCGCCGCTTTCGGCTGGCGGATGTGCAAAGAGCTCGCGGGCCACACGCTGACGGGAGTCAAGGCATCCACGGATATGCAGGACCTGGACCTCAAGCGCTACTCCTACGTCACGCGAGTCCATGGCATTCCCACGAGCAAGACCAACACCTGCGCCGACCCCGGCAAATGGGAAAGGCAAGTGTGGATCTTCGCCCCCAATGGCACGGTGCGGAAGGTCTAGCAGGCCGTTGACAGTGGTGGGGCTTCCGGCCCCTCAGGGGGGTGCCTGATATTTCAGCGCTTCATTGTCGCTCCGGATAGAAGCGGGAGATGATGTTGGCACTGGCCTCACGGACCGGGCTCGCCCTGTGCGTCCTTGCGCTCCTGCTCGTGATTGCCTGGTCGGGGCTCGAGGCGCTGGTCTCTCGCGCCGAGCCGCCCGGCCTGGAGGTGCCGACCTCGAGGCTGGTCCTGGACCGGAAGGGAGGGCTGTTGCGTGCCTTTGCGGTGGCGCCGGGTCGCGTGCGCCTGCCCGTCGACCTCGCTTCGGTGGATCCCGGCTTCGTCGCGATGCTGCTGGCGGTGGAGGATCGCCGCTTCCACCGGCATCCAGGGGTGGACCCCCTGGCGCTGGCCCGCGCGGGGTATCAGCTCGCGACGCGGGGGAGGGTGGTCTCGGGCGGTTCCACGATCACCATGCAGCTCGTGCGTCTACTGGGGAGGGTGGAGACGCGGAGCGTCGACGGCAAGCTGGGGCAGATGCTCGGCGCGCTGGCCTTGGAGCGTCACGCGGGCAAGGACGCCATCCTTGCCGCCTATCTGACCGTCGCGCCCTATGGCGGCAACCTGGAGGGCCTGCGGGCCGGGTCCCTGGCCTGGCTGGGAAAGGAGCCGACGCGGCTCTCCGCGGCCGAGGCGGCCCTGCTGGTGGCGTTGCCCCAGGCCCCGGA
>JBAPYD010000745.1:0-3243 GCA_049284555.1 Chromatiaceae bacterium
ATTCGGAAGAGCCGCACCGGCAGGCGGCGGGCGTCGGCGAGCCGGTCCGGCGCCGGGACCCGCAGCCCGGGACGACCCGTCCCGATCACGAGGGGGGCCACGGTGAGCTGGAGTCGATCCAGGAGCCCCTGGGACAGGAAGGCCGACACCAGGGCGCCGCCCCCTTCCACGAAGAGCCGGCGCAATCCTCGCTCCGCCAGGGCCTCCATCAGGGCCCGAAGGTCCAGCCGACCGGCCCGGCAGGGTATCCCGAGGACCCGCGCCTGTCCCTGGCGGTCCTGCCCGGGATGGACCAGCTCGCGGTCACAGCACAGCAGCGACTCGGCGGCGCCGTCGGTGAAGATACGCAGGCCCGGCGGCAAGCGGCGCCGGCGGTCCAGGATCACGCGCACCGGATTGTCCCCGGCAACCAGGCGCGTGGTCAGGCGCGGATCATCGCAGGCCGCGGTTTCCGTTCCCACGAGCACACCATCGCTCAAGGCCCGCATGCGGTGGAGGTGCCGTATGTTCTCGGGGCCGGTCACGTAGAAGGAATCGCCGCAGCCGGTGGCGATGAACCCGTCCAGACTCTGACCAAGGTGTCCCACCGCGACGCTCCCGGGCGGGCTCGGCCCACAGAGCGGGAGGTACAGATCCGCGAGGGCCCGGACCTCCGGGTCCAGGGTCGCCGGACCTGGCGCCCAGCCGTGACCGGGGCGCCAGCACCAGTCGGCCCAGCGGACCTCCCCGCGGGCCAAGGGCGCCACACCGCCATCGGGCCTGGACCTCAAGGCTTGGGGACGTCCCGGCTCGAAGCCCGGGTCTCGCGCACAGCGGGCGAGCCCCCGGATCATGGACCAAGCCCGGGTCTCCACCTCGCCCTGCGGGCACGGATCCAGGCTCAGACGTGCTGACGATGATTCCATCACGGCTCCCGTTGACCCGGCGGCGACGGCTCGGCCGGCGACGCTTTCGGCAAGGATCGCACGATCGGGTCTCCCCCCGGTGGCTTGAGCGGCTCGATTCTGTCCAGATATTGGCCTGGTCGCTCAGGTTTTCCACCGAGACCGTCCCAGCAGTCGCCATGACACCCACCCTGGATCTACCCCCCCACCGCTACCGCGGCCGTCGTCTCCTCTTCGCCCTGCTTGTCGTCCTCACGGTGGCGCTGGGGGTTGGCCTGATGGCCGGGACCCTGCGGGTTGGGGGATTCGGCGGCTGGGACGCGCTCATCCTCGTCTGCTTCGCCCTGACCTTGCCCTGGACCGCCGTGGGGTTCTGGAACTCGCTGATCGGTCTGGCGGTGATGCGTCGGCGCACCGCAATGAAGAGCTCGGGGATCGACGGGGTCACGGGCCCCATCCGCGGACGAACCGCCATTCTGAGCTGTATCCGCAACGAGGATGCGGCGACCGTCGGGCGTAATCTCGACCGAATGATCGCGGGGCTCCTGGAGACGAGCCAGGGGCGAGGCTTCGAGGTGTGGATCCTGAGCGACTCCGACTGGGAGGAGTGTATCGCGGCGGAGGAGACCGTCGCCCGGGGGTTGGCCAGCCGTTGGGCGGGCCGGATGCGGGTCCACTACCGTCGCCGTCAGGACAACGTCGGCTTCAAGGCGGGGAACATCCGCGACTTCCTGACCGGCCCGGGGGTGGCCTTCGACTATGCGCTGGTACTGGACGCCGACAGCGTCATGGCACCGGAGACCATCCTCGGCCTGGCTCGGACCATGGAGTCGAGCCCGCGGCTCGGCATCCTCCAGACGCTGGTCGTTGGTCTGCCGAGCGTCAGCGCCTTCGCCCGCCCCTTCCAGTTCGGGATGCGGCTCGGGATGCGCTCCTACACTCTGGGCAGCGCCTGGTGGCAGGGCGATTGCGGTCCCTACTGGGGGCACAACGCCCTGATCCGGGTGGCCCCTTTCCGCGACCACTGCGAGCTCCCGCTCCTGCCCGGGCGCCCACCCTTGGGCGGTCATGTCTTGAGCCACGACCAGGTCGAGGCAGCCCTGATGCGACGCGCCGGCTACGAGGTCCGGGTCCTCCCGCTGGAGCGCGGAAGCTGGGAGGAGAATCCACCGACCCTCCTGGAATTCATCCGTCGAGACCTGCGCTGGTGCCAGGGCAACCTCCAGTACCTGGGCCTCCTCGGTCTGCCGGGTCTGCGACCGGTCAGCCGGGTGCAGCTCCTGCTGGCCATCCTGCTGTTCCTGAGCTCCCCCGCCTGGGTCCTGCTCATGTTGCTCGGGACCCTGGGCCTGGGTCGGGTCGACGGGACCGCCGCCGTCCTGGATCCGGCGCTGGGGTCCATCCTGCTCGCCCTGGTCCTGACCATGGTGTTCGCCCCCAAGCTCGCCACCCTCACGGACCTGCTGCTCAGGGAGGAGGGTCGCCGCGCCTTCGGGGGCGCCCCGCGGCTGATCGCGGGGGCCCTCACGGAAACCCTCTTCTCCGCCCTCCTCGCCCCCTTGATGGCGATCGCCCATACCCTGTTCATGGCCGGGCTGCCCTTCGGTCGCGCCCTGGTCTGGGGACCCCAACGGCGGGCCGCCCACCGGGTCGGTTGGAGACAGGCCCTGCGCAGGCTTTGGCCCCAGACCCTGGTCGGCCTGGCCGCGCTCCTGTGGCTCGCCTTCACCGCGGGAACCTGGTGGCTCTCGCCCTTCTTCGTCGGGGCCCTGATCGCGGTCCCCTTGGCGGTGGTCACCGCCTCCCCGGCCCTCGGTTTCTCCCTCGCGCGGCTGGGGCTCTGGCGCATTCCCGAGGAGACGGATCCAACGCCCCTGATCCAGGCACTGGATCTCCCGGCACTGGCCGTGGCGCGAGGCGCAACGGACTCCGGTCAGGGAGCCCAGGCGGCGGCTCCGCGAGCCGCCACCGAGTCCGCGGAGTGAAGGACCAGTCCCCATCCGGTCTCGACCTGGAGACCCTCGGCGGAATACTGCGCTCGTGTCGGACCTACCGCTGGGGCCACGAGGCGCGGGCCCGCCGACGGGACATGGATCGGCTCTACGCCCGCTTCCTGACGGCGGGGGATCTGGCCTTCGACATCGGCAGTCACGTCGGCGATCGGGTCGCCTCCTTTCGGCGCCTCGGGGCGCGCGTCGTGGCGGTGGAGCCCCAGGCGGTCCTGGCTCGCGTCCTCCGTCTACTCCACGCGCTGGACCCGATGGTGGTAGTGGAGCCGACCGCGGTCGGTCGCCGGGCCGGGCTCGCGGAGCTCCATGTCAACCCCCGCAACCCCACGGTCTCCACCTTGTCGACCGAC
>JBAPYD010000746.1:0-1907 GCA_049284555.1 Chromatiaceae bacterium
GGATGAGAGGGGGGCTTGCGGAAACGTGAGCGATGGTGAGGGCTAAACGGGCACGTACCGCGGAAACGCCGAAACAGCCAAGCCCGCACCTAAAGTTGCGCGCGCCGTATTTCTACCCGACTCCGTCCAGGCGTGCGGCTCGGTTGGGACGCCGGGGAGCCTCAGGCCCAAAGGTCCCCGAGATTGATCGAGACCGCGCCGAAGGGCGGCGGTGCGACCCGGGCGTCGTCCCGGTGGCTCTCCAGCAGGACCCAACGTCCCGATTCCAGGCTGTAGACCTCCAGGGTGCGCAGATCCGGGTCGACCAGCCAGAGGTGGCTGACCCCGGCGCGCGCGTAGATGGGCATCTTCAACACCCGGTCCTCGCGGGCGGTGGAGGGGGAGAGGATCTCGCAGACCCAGTCCGGCGCGATCCCGAACCAGGCAGTCTCCGGCATCGTCGGCATGCGCTCCCGCCGCCAGCCTGCGATGTCCGGCACCAGCACATCGGCATCCAGGTGGAGCTCCGGCCCGTCCAGAATCCACCAACCGCCAGGGCCGCCGCGGCCCTTCTGGAAGGGACCCACCAGCTCGCCCCCAAGGGACGAGCCTGCCACCGCGTGCCGGGGCGCCGGCCGAGGATGGGTGACCAGCCTGCCCGACAGGATCTCCGCTACAAGATGGGGCGGGACCTGCATGAGATCCTCATAGGTTGCCTGTCCTTCCGCGGGCTCTGCCATGGGGGGTATCCGGTTCCAAGCGGATCAGAGAAGGGCGCTCCTCCAGAATGCTAGGCGATTCCGGTGCTTGCGTGAAGCGTGTCCGGACGTCGCGGCGGGCCGTTCGGCGTGGCGGCCGTTGCGCTCGATCGCTGTTATCCGCGGCTGAGCGCAGGTCCCGGGTATGCGGCTCCGGTCGGTGGCGCATCTTTCCGGATGCCTCTGCCGGTATGCACAGATACTGGTTGGCCCCGGCGTCGTTCGCTGCCGGAGTCAGGGCCGGCGTTGGCCGGGGTCCGCTTCGGCTGGCGACACGGATAGCCGGGCTGTGGCGCCGAATCCGGGTCCCGAGCCGCTTCCAGGTTGAAAAACCGGTCCCGCTTCCAGACCTCTGCCGCTACGGACCGGATCCACCGGTCCCAAAACCACCAGATCGGGAGACACGCAGATGCCAAACAAGATTCAGCGTGGTGCGGCCGCCCTGGCGATCGGACTCGGCGTGGCCCTGTTCGGGGCCGGTGCAGTGGCGCAGTCGCCGGCGGCTCCGGAGGGGGCGACGGTCTACTTCATCTCGCCGCAGGACGGCGACAAGGTACCGCAAACCTTCAAAGTCCAGTTCGGGCTCTCCGGGATGGGTGTCGCGCCGGCCGGGGTGGACCTGCCGAAGACCGGGCACCATCACCTTCTGGTGGACATGGCCGAGCTGCCGCCGCGCGGCGAGCCGATGGGTAAGGACATCATGCATTTCGGCGGCGGTCAGACCGAGGGCGAGGTGACCCTGGAGCCTGGCGAGCATACGCTGCAGCTGATGGTAGGCGATAAGAACCATGTCCCGTTCGATCCGCCGGTGGTCTCGGAGAAGATCACGGTCACCGTGGAGTAGCGCGAGCTCGCGGCCCCGCTCCCGCGGGGACCAGGTTGACCCTGAGCCAGATTCTCAATCACTGGGAGGCGTTGGCCTGGCCACCCTCGGCCTTTCCGGTGCCTGGCTAGGGCTCCCTCGGGGACTGGCCGCCCTGTCTGGCCCCCTGCCGCCAGTAGCGGTAGCTCAGCACGCCCAGGGTGACGAAGGTGAGGGGAATGACGAATCCGCCCAGGACGGCGGCGAAGGGTCCCGCGGCGTCGTTGTGGGTCGCCTTCAGGATCAGCCAGAGCGTATAGACGACGTAGTAGGCCAGGAACAGGAGCCCCTCCCAGCGGGCGATCAGG
>JBAPYD010000747.1:0-1532 GCA_049284555.1 Chromatiaceae bacterium
GGTCGGTGACGTCGGTGAGGCGCAGCTCCGCGCTGGTCCCGTCCGCCAGGGGGCCACTGGTGGGGACCTTGGCATAGACCCGGGTGAAGCTGACCTGGTCCGCCGCGGCGAGGCCCGCGGCGAGCAGGGCACCCTCGGTCTCGCCCGCCAGCTCGAAGTCGTCCGCCGTCACCGGGGTGGCGTCGTCGGTCTCGATCTCGGCCCGGTTTGCGACGATCGCGTAGCGGTCGCCGGTGCGGCGCACCAGGGCGCGGATATTCATCGGGAATCGGGCGGCCGGAATGGCCGCGGCGAGGCCCGGGTCCTGTACCGCTTCCGGCACGCCGGAGGCATCCAGGAAGACCACCTCCCCCTCCGCCGGGGCACTGACCCCCTCGCTGCGCAGCAGGTTCTCGCTGTCGCGCCAGGTCAGCTCCAGGGTGTAGGCCCCCATGGCCCCGGGGAATCGGCTCGCGAAGGTGACCCGGTTGCCTGCATCCGCCCGGCGGGCGAAGGTCGCGGAGCCCGGGGCGTTGTTGAGCCCGTTGGCGTCGGTGCCGTTGACCCCGTGGGTCACCCGCGCAACGAAGAGCTGCTTGCCCCCGTTCTCGAAGAAGGCGCGGGCGGCGATGGCCGTGTGATTGAGCACCGGCGCCGGGGGCGTGCCCAGCTGAAGATCCGCGGCGTCCCCGTAGATCCGCGCGAACTCGGCGAAGCTCGTGACGACCTCGGGCTTGCCCCGCAGGGGTCCGGTGCGGGTCGGGCCGACGATGGCCGCCACGCTGGTGCCGACCCCTTCGATGGACTTGGCGCGGAAGCTGACTTCTTCGACGAATACGCCGGGCGCGAGATACTCGGGCATTGCCTGGTCTCCTGAAAATGATCGCTCTGGTGCGGATACGCGGCTCTCGGGGTCGGTTCGGGAATCGGGATCAAGTCACTCGATCGAGATGGGCGGGTTTCACGGCGGAGCCGCGCCGGGCCTCAGCAGGAGCACCCGCTCACCCGCCGACTCGACCCTGCGCAGCTGTCCCGGCACCAGGCTCAAGGGAATGCTCGGCCCGAAGCTGCCCTCCCCAGGGGCCCCGGCCGGGGGCTCTGCGCGGGTCGGCTCAAGGACACCTGGGTCCGGGGAGATGCCCGGATCCGCCGTGGGATCGGCGCGCACGGTGAGGCTTGCCGCGTAGGAGCTGGTCCCCTCGGGAAGGGGCGGCAGGCGCCACAGGGACAGCCGGAAATCGCCCCGGGCATCCGCCTGGGCCCGGAAGCGACGCTCGTCGGTGGGGCTCACGGTCACCGCCACCTCGATCAGCGCCCAGGCGGCGGGCCGCCCCGCGAGGGCCGGATCCTCGCCCCCGTCGAAGCGCAGGGAGCCGAATAGACCGCCGCCACTGCCCATTCGGGTTGCCTGGGGGGTCGGATACAGCACCAGCCCGTGACCGGCGCCGTCACCCAGGCTCAGATCGAAGCGCCTTGGGTGCCAGGCCCCGCTCGGGTCGCTCGCGCGCCCGGCCACCTGGAAGAGCGGCAGGTCGGGCCGCGCACGCTACGCG
>JBAPYD010000748.1:0-2644 GCA_049284555.1 Chromatiaceae bacterium
GCCCGGCAGTGGCGGTCAGGGAGACCATCGGTCGGGCTGCCAGCGCGGACGCCCTCTTCGCACCCCCGCCGGTCCCGGACGGCAAGCACCTCGACCTCATGGCGCGGGCGGCACTCGCGGTGGAGCCCCTGGAGCGGGGAGCCGGGGTGCGCGTGGAGGTCTCACCCCGGGTGGCCCCCGAAGGCACCGACCTGACCGAGGAGCAGCGTCGCGCCATCGAGCTGGGGATTCGCGGTGGCCTCGAGTCCGGTCCCCTCCAGGGCGGGGCGGTCCTGGACCTCGCGGTCAGGCTCAGGGAGGTGGAGCTGTTCGGCCCCGCATCCACCCCAGAGGCCCTGGCGGCGGCCGCCGCCAAGGCCCTGCGCAAGGCATTGGACGCCGCCTCTCCAGCCCTCATGAAGCCGATGATGGCCCTGGAGGTCGTGGTGCCCGAGGTCAATCTCGGCGCGGTCCTCGGGGACCTGCAGTCCCGCGCCGCGCTGATCACGGAGACCGGAATGAGCGCCAGCGGGCATGGAGACGGGATTGCCGAGATCCAGGCGGAGGCACCCTTGGAGTCCCTGCTCGGTTACACCACCACCCTGCGCAGCCTCACCCAGGGCCGCGGACAGTTCAGCATGGAGTTCCTGCGCTTCGACACCCGCTGAGCCCGACCGATCTCCGCCATGTACCCCTTGTCCCAGCTCCCCATGGGCAGCCGCGCTCGCATCGCGGAGATCCGCGGCGGCCGCCAGCTCGCCCACCGGCTCCAGGGCCTGGGCCTGCGGGTCGGGAGCGAGGTGGAGATGCTCCACCGGCGAGGCAGCGGTGTCGTCGTCTCGGTCGGTGCCACCCGCGTCGCCCTCGGCGGCGGGGTGGTCGAGAAGCTCTTCGTGATCCCCTTGGACCCGTCACCCATGGACGGGAACACCGAGATCCATCAGGATTGAAGGACTTGCGCGCCCCGCGCCCTCGGGCACGGCGCCCGCGCTTCGATTCCCCCGGGCCAACCGCGATGCCGCACCGCTCCCCCGATCCAGCGCCACCCTTGACGATCGCCCTCGCAGGCAACCCCAACTGCGGGAAGTCCGCCCTGTTCAACGCCCTGACCGGCGTGCGGCAGCAGACGGGAAACTGGCCCGGCGTCACGGTGGAGCGCAAGGAGGGGACCCTGGAGCTGGACGGACGTCCCATCCGGGTCATCGACCTGCCCGGGATCTATACCCTGGACGCCGGTTCCCTGGACGAGCTGGTAACCCGGGACTATCTGCTGAGCCGAGACGCGCAGCTGATCGTCAACGTGCTGGACGCCACCAATCTCGAGCGCAACCTGTATCTCACCGTCCAGCTGCTGGAGATGCGGGTGCCCATGGTGGTGGCCCTCAACATGATGGACGTGGCGCGACGGCGCGGCGTCAAGATCGACAACGACGAGTTGGCCAGGGAGCTCGGGTGTCCGGTGATCCCGATGGTGGCGGTCACCAAGGAGGGTCTCACCGAGCTCCAGGCCAGGATACTTGCCGCCGCGGACGGCCGGGAGCCAGCGGGCACCCCCCTGGGTCACGGCGACTGCGTGGAGGAGGCGGTGACCGCCCTGGCCCCGCTCCTGTCCACCCATGAGGGCGACGGCAACGCCCGCTGGCTGGCCCTCAAGCTCCTGGAGTCGGACCCCACGGCAGAGCGCTCGGCAAGCCAGAATCTGATCGACCTCGCCGCCCACTGGCGGGCTCAGATCGCCAGTCGCGCAGGGGAAGACGCGGACCTGCACATCGCCGATGCCCGTTTCGGCCATGCCCATACGGTGGCGGGTCGGGTGGTGCGGGAGCAGGGGCAGGTGGGCAGGACCCTCTCGGACCGGATCGACCGGGTAGTGCTGAGCCGCCTTTGGGGCATCCCGCTCTTCCTGCTCGCGATCTACCTGATGTTCATGTTCACCATGAATATCGGGGGCGCCTTCATCGACCTCTTCGACCTGGCCGCCCAGGCGCTCTTCGTGGATGGGCTGGGCTCCCTGCTGACCAGTGTGGGTGTACCGGATTGGCTGCGCTCCATCCTGGCCGACGGGATTGGGGGGGGACTCAAGGTGGTCGCGACCTTCATCCCCATCATCGGAAGCCTCTATATCGCCCTCTCCGCCCTGGAGGACAGCGGCTACATGGCCCGGGCGGCCTTCGTCATGGACCGCTTCATGCGCTCCATCGGGCTGCCGGGCAAGGCCTTCGTGCCCCTAATCGTCGGCTTCGGCTGCAATGTGCCGGCGGTGATGGCCACCCGGACCCTGGAGAGCGAGCGCGAGCGCAAGCTCACGATCCTGATGAACCCCTTCATGTCCTGCGGGGCCCGGCTGCCGGTCTACGCCCTCTTTGCCGCCGCCTTCTTCCCCCACTCGGGCCAGAACCTGGTATTCGCCCTCTATCTCACGGGGATCACGGTCGCCATCCTCACCGGCCTCGCCATGAAGCACACGTTGCTGCGCGGCGAGAGCTCGGGGCTGTTGATGGAGCTTCCCCCCTACCACCTCCCAACCCTCAGGGGCATGCTGCTGCGCACCTGGGACCGGGTGCGCCTGTTCCTGCGGGAGGCGGGCCGGGTCATCGTGGTGATGGTGTTGGCGCTGCACCTGCTGGGCAGCATCGGGACCGACGGCCGCTTCGGCCACCAGGAG
>JBAPYD010000749.1:0-3956 GCA_049284555.1 Chromatiaceae bacterium
CGGGCTGGCATCCCGGTCCTGGCCGTCGCCCAGCTTTCGCGACGGGCGAGCGCACTGGCCGACCGCTTCTATGGGGAGCCAAGCGCCGATCTGGAGGTGATCGGGGTCACAGCCCCGGAGGATGCGAGCAGCATCGCCCACCTCCTGGCCCAGGCCATTGCCGCGGAGCAGCGATGCGGGCTGATCAGCGCCCTCGGCGCCGGATTCCCGGGGGACCTGCGGCCCGCCGACGAGGCAGCCCCCGACGCCCTGATCCTGCAAGCGATGCTGGCGGATATGCGGGCGCGGGGCGCCGGGGCCGTGGCGCTGGAGCTGACCCCGCGGGCCGTTGCTGACGGCCGCGTCGCTGGGGTGCGCTTCAGTCACACGCTCCTTGGGGGCCCCGGCGCGACCGGACGGTTCGATCAGGTTGCCCGTGAGCCTCAGGTGATTGCCAGAGGCCTCCAGTCCGGTTGCCCGACCCCCCGTTGGCTGGTGTTGAACCTGGATGATCCCCCGCGGGACCGCCTGTTCGAGGGGCTGGGACCGGAGGTTCGCCTGGCCGCATTCGGTCTCGATCCGACGGCGACGGCGCCCGACTGGTGCGACCTGTGGGTGCTCGCCCGCGGCGTCGAGCCACACCCCGGGGGACTGCGCATCGCGATCGCCTCCAGCCTCGGGGCAGGCGAGCTCGATGTGGGGCTCATCGGCACAAGCAATGTCAGTCACCTGTTGGCCGTCCTGGCCGTCCTGCTGAGTCGGGGGCTGCCCCTCGAGCGGGCCCTGCGGGAGCTCGCCGCGGTGCGTGGGGTACCAGGACGGATGGAATCCTTTGGGGGGGATGGGGCTCCGCTGGTGGTCGTGGATGACGCCCACTCACCGGATGCCCTGGAGAAGGCCCTGACCGACCTGCGGCTCCATGGGGGCCGGCGGGTGATCACCGTCGCGGGATGCGGCGGGGATCGGGAGCGGGGCGAGCGGCCGCTCATCGGCGCCATCGCCGAGCGGCTATCGGATGCACTGATCCTGACCGACGACAACCCCAGGGGCGAGGATGGCGATGCCATCATCGCCGAAATCCTGGGCGGCGTGTCGCGCCCGGACAAGGTCCGGGTGGAGCGACAGCGGGGACTGGCGATCCGGCTGGCCATCGCGCTGGCGGGAACGGGGGACGCCGTCCTGGTGGCCGGAAAGGGTCATGAGACAACCCAGGACCTGGGTGAACTCAAGGTGCACTTCAGCGACCGCGCCCAGGTGGTCGAGGCCCTGCGCGAATGGCGGGAGGGACACCACTGATGTGGACCCTTCGTGAGGCCAGCGCGGCGGCCGGGGGGAGACTCCTGGGGGCGGACGCGTCTTTCAATTCCGTGGTCACCGACACCCGTCGGGACTGCAGCGGGGCCCTGTTCCTGGCTCTGAGGGGGGCACGCTTCGACGGCCACGACCATGTGGCCGAGGCCGCGGCCAAAGGTGCTGCGGCCGCCCTGGTGGATCGCCCGATCGTATCGCGGCTGCCCCTGTGGCTGGTCGAGGACGCGCGGCTCGGGCTGGGCCGCCTCGCCTATGCCTGGAGGGACCGGTTCCCGGGCCGGGTGGCGGCGGTCACGGGGAGCAACGGCAAGACCACGGTCAAGGAGATGCTGGCGGCGATCCTGTCCCAAGTCGGCCCCACCCGCGCCACCCAAGGGAATCTCAACAACGACATCGGCATGCCCCTGACCTTGCTCTCGGCCCGGGACGAGCCCTTCCTCGTTCTGGAGATGGGGGCCAACCATCCCGGTGAGATCGCCTACATGACCGGCATCGGACGGCCGAAGGTCGCCCTGATCACCAACGCCGGGCGCGCCCATCTGGAGGGCTTCGGCAGTCTGGACGGGGTCGCGCGGGCCAAGGGCGAGATCGCCCAAGGGCTCTGCGCGGACGGCACCCTCGTGGTCCCCGGGGATTCGCCCTATACCCCCCTGTGGCGGGAGCTGGCCGCCGGGCGGCGCGTGCGCACCTTCGCCCTCGACGGCCCGGGCGATGTGACCGCCGAGACTGCTCACATCAAGCTGACCTGGGACGAGCCAGGCTTCCGCACCCGTTTCAAGGCCCGGATCGACGGGGTCGAGATGCCCATGGAGCTCGCCCTCACCGGGCAGCACAACGTCCGCAACGCCCTCGCCGCAACCGCCGCAGCGCTTGCACTAGGGGCATCACCGGACGCGGTGCGCACCGGCCTGCTGAGTCTGACGCCGGTCCCCGGCCGACTCTACCCCCGGCGCTCCCATGGCCTGCGAGTCCTGGACGACGCCTACAACGCCAACCCCGACTCACTCGCGGCCGCCATCGCCGTGCTGACGTCCCTGCCGGGATCCCATTGGCTCGTCCTCGGGGACCTGGGAGAGCTGGGCGATGCCTCCGGCGCGCTGCACGCGGAGGTCGGCGCCCGGGCCCGCGCGGCGGGCGTGGGACACCTCGCCACGTTGGGCGGGGAGAGCGCCGCCGCCAGCGCGGCCTTCGGGGATGGCGCCTGCCATTTCGAGGAGCAGGGGGACCTCGTCGCCCATCTGCGGACAGCCCTGAACGGGGACTCGGTGGTCTTGGTCAAGGGGTCTCGGGCGGCGCGCATGGAGCGGATCGTCCAGGCGCTGTGCGGCAGCCCGTCAGGCACGGAGGGGCGTTGATATGCTGCTCTACCTGACCGAATGGCTGGCGCGCTATGACAGCGCCTTCGCGGTGTTTCGGTACCTCACCCTGCGGGGCATCCTCGCGACCCTGACGGCCCTCGGGATCGCCCTGCTGGTGGGCCGCCCCATGATCGCGAAGCTGCGTGCGTACAAGATCGGACAGACGGTTCGGACCGACGGACCCCAGAGCCATCTCTCCAAGTCGGGAACACCCACCATGGGCGGCGCCCTGATCCTGGTGGCGGTGGCCGCGAGCGCCCTGCTGTGGGCGGATCTGCGCAACCCGTATGTGTGGATCGTGCTCGTCACGACCCTGGCCTTCGGCGGCGTGGGCCTGGTGGACGACTATCGCAAGCTGGTGCTCAAGGACCCCCGGGGGCTCCCGGCACGCTGGAAGTATCTGGGCCAGACGATCTTCGGCTTTGTTGCCGCGGTGGCCCTCTATGTGGTCGCCGACACCCCTGGCCAGACCGCCCTCCTGATCCCGTACCTCAAGGACGTCTCGTTCCAGCTCGGACCCTGGTTCATCCTGCTCTCGTACTTCGTGATCGTGGGCGCCAGCAACGCGGTGAATCTGACCGACGGGCTCGATGGACTCGCCATCATGCCCACGGTTCTGGTGGCCGGGGCCATGGCGGTCTTCGTCTACGCGGCGGGCCACTCCCAGATCGCCGCCTACCTGCTGATCCCCCATATCCCCAACGTGGGGGAGCTGGTGATCATCTGCGGCGCCCTGGTCGGGGCCGGACTGGGCTTCCTCTGGTTCAACGCCTATCCGGCCCTCGTCTTCATGGGTGACGTGGGGGCCTTGGCCCTCGGCGCGGCCCTTGGGGTGATCGCGGTGGCGGCGCGCCAGGAGCTGGTGCTCTTCATCATGGGCGGCGTCTTCGTCCTGGAGACCATCTCCGTGATGCTGCAGGTGATGTCCTTCAAGCTCACCGGCCGCCGCATCTTCCGGATGGCCCCCCTGCACCATCACTTCGAGCTCAAGGGTTGGCCGGAGCCCCGGGTCATCGTGCGCTTCTGGATCGTCACCGTGGTCCTTGTCCTCGTGGGGCTCGCGAGCCTCAAGATTCGCTGATGCAGACACGCGACGACACATCCGCCACCGACACCGGGTTCACGACCCTGATCGTGGGCCTGGGCAAGACCGGTGTCTCCTGCGCCCGCTATCTGCGGGCGCGGGGCGTCCCCGTGGCGGTGACGGACTCCCGGGCGGACCCTCCCGGACTGGGGGCCCTGCGCGCCGAGCTTCCGGAGGTTCCGATCTTCACCGGTGGCTTTCCGCCATCAAGCTTCGCCGCCGCC
>JBAPYD010000750.1:0-9909 GCA_049284555.1 Chromatiaceae bacterium
TGACCAGAAAGCGGGTGGTGTTCCCCGGCTCGTCCTCGATCCGCTCGGCGAGGACCTGGAGACCGTAGATCTCGGCCGCCTGGATCGCCGCCACCGCGGCCGCCCCCTGTTCCCCGGCGGCCAGCCGCGCCGCCTCCGCGTTGCTCCCCACGGCGATCCGCTCGGCGTGCGGGAGGTGGCGATCCAGCCAGCCCCGGCACTGGGCCAGGGATTGCTGGTGGGAGTAGAGGACGCGGATGGCCGCCAGATCCGGCTCCCGGCTCATCAAGTGATGGTGGATCCGCAGACTCACCTCACCCACGATCCGCAGGGGGGAGGTCATGAAGAGATCCAGGGTATGGCTGACGACCCCCTCGGTGGAGTTCTCCACGGGCACCACGCCGTAGTCGCAGGACCCGGACTCCACCTCGCGAAAGATGTCGCCGATCCCCGGCAAGGCGGCGCTGCGGACCGAGTGGCCGAAGTGCTTCAGGGTCGCCGCCTGGGTGAAGGTCCCCTCCGGCCCCAGATAGGCGACCCGGAGCGGCCGCTCCAGGGCCAGGCAGGCAGACATGATCTCCCGAAACAGCCTCAGGACGGCCTCGTCGCCCAAGGGCCCCGGATTGAGCGCCTTGATGCCCCGCAGGATGGCCGCCTCCCGCTCGGGGCGGTAGTACTGCGGGTCTCCATCCAGCCGCCCCGGCTCCGAGGCCGACTTGATCTGCCCGACCTCCTGGGCGCAGCGGGCGCGCTCGCTGATCAGCCTCAGGAGATCCCGATCGATGGCGTCGATGCGCTGGCGCACCCGCTCAAGGTCGTCTCCCCGGTTCACCGGCGCGCTCACGCGTCTCGCGTCCGCCGGCCTCAGCCGTTCAGCCCGCGCACCGAGAGGACCCCCCCGATGGCCCGGATCTTGGCCAGCGTCTCCGCGGGGCAGGGCTGGTCCATGTCGATCAGGGTGACGGCCACCTCCCCGCGGGAGCGATTCAGCATGTCCATGATGTTGAGCCCGGCGGCGGCGAGGTCGGTGGAGATCTGTCCGACCATGTTGGGCACGTTGCTGTTGACGATGGCCAGCCGGTATCCCCCGTTGCGGGAGAGATGGATATCCGGGAAGTTCACCGAGTTGGTGACGGTGCCGTCTTCCAGATAGTCGCGCACCTGCTCCGCCACCATGATGGCGCAGTTGTCCTCCGCCTCCTTGGTCGAGGCCCCCAGGTGGGGCAGGGTGACCACCCGGGGGTGGTCCTTCAGGAGGTTGCTCGGAAAGTCGCAGCAGTAGGCGTAGAGATGACCCCGGTCCAGGGCGGTCACCACCGCGTCGTCGTCGAGGATGCCCTCCCGGGAGAAGTTCAGCAGCACCGCCCCCTTGCGCATGATCTTGATGCGCTCGGCGTCGATCATGTGCCGCGTGTCGTCCGTCAAGGGCACGTGGAAGGTCACGAAGTCCGAGCGGGACAGCAGGTCGTCGACGCTGAGGGCCGGCTGCACGTCGCTGGCGAGCTGCCAGGCCCGTTGCACCGTGATGGTGGGGTCGTAGCCCACGACCCGCATCCCGAGCGCCCGGGCGGCGTTGGCCACCTGTACCCCGATGGCCCCGAGGCCGATGACCCCCAGGGTCCGGCCGGGCAGCTCGAAGCCGACGAATTGCTTCTTGCCCGCCTCCACCGCCTTGCTGATGTCGGCGTCTTCGCCGCCGAGCCCGCGGGCGAAGCCCCAGGCAGGGCCTATGTTTCGGGCGGCGATCAGCATGCCCGCGATCACCAGCTCCTTGACGGCATTGGCATTGGCACCCGGCGCGTTGAACACCGCCACGCCCCGCGCCGTCATAGCCGCCACCGGGATATTGTTGGTACCCGCCCCGGCGCGGCCGATGGCCTTGACCGTGTCCGGGATCACCAGATCGTGCATCTTGGCCGAGCGCACCAGGATGGCATCCGGATGGGCGATCTCCGATGCCACCTCGTAGCGGTCACGCGGCAGGCGCTCCAGCCCCGCCATGGAGATGTTATTCAGCGTCTGTATCTTGAACATGCGTCTACTCCGTAGGGCGGATGCCCGAAGGGCGATCCGCCATTCTACCGGCGACCGAAATGGCGGAACCGCCTGCGGCGTTCCGCCCGACGGTCTCATCCCCGCGTACGCTCGAACTCGCCCATGAAGTCGATCAGGGCCTGGACACCCGACTCCGGCATGGCGTTGTAGATGCTCGCACGCATGCCGCCCACCGAGCGGTGGCCCTTGAGTGTCGTGAGCCCCGCCGCCTTCGCCTCCTTGAGAAAGGCGTCGTCCAGCGCCGGGTCGGCCAGGGTGAAGGGCACGTTCATCCAGGAGCGCGACCCGGGGTCCACGGGATTGTTGTAGAAGGCCGAGGCGTCGATGGCGGCGTAGAGGGCCTCGGCCTTGCGCTGGTTGACGGTCGCCATGGCGGCGAGCCCCCCCAAACCCTTGAGCCACTGGAAGACCAGCCCCGCCAGGTACCAGGCATAGGTCGGCGGGGTGTTGTACATGGACTCGTTGTCCGCGTGCGTCTTGTAGTCGAACATGGTCGGCGTGCCGGTCAACGGCTGGCCGATCAGGTCCTCGCGCACGATCACGATGGTGAGCCCCGCCGGCCCGATGTTCTTCTGGGCCCCGGCGTAGATGACCCCGTAGCGGCCCACGTCGATGGGGCGCGAGAGCAGGGTGGAGGACATATCCGCCACCAGGGGCTTGCCGTGGGTGTCCGGCACATAGGGAAACTCCACCCCCTCGATGGTCTCGTTCGGGGTGTAGTGGACATAGGCGGCATCGGGGGTCAGCTCCAGCTCGGACTGGGCCGGGGCCCGGGTGAAGCGGCTCGCCTCGGTGCTCGCGGCGAGGTTGACGGTACCGTAGCGCCGCGCCTCGGCGATGGCCTTCTTGGACCAGGAGCCGGTGTTCAGATAATCGGCCCCCTCGGCGCCACGCAGCAGGTTCATGGGAACCATCGCGAACTGGCTCGAGGCCCCTCCCTGGAGGAACAGGACCTTGTAGTTGCTCGGAACCCCGAGCAGCTCCCGAAGATCGGCCTCCGCCTGGGCGGCGATCGACATGAACTCCTTGCCCCGGTGGCTCATCTCGGCCACGCACATGCCGCTGCCCTGCCAATCCAGCATCTCGTCCTGGGCCTGTCGCAGCACGGCCTCGGGCAGCATGGCCGGGCCGGCACTGAAGTTGTATACGCGCGCCATGTTAGGGCCTCCGTCGCAGTGAGTCGGGTCAATCGGTGGCTTGGGTTCCGTCGTCGGGGCTGGGGGCCTCGCCCTGGGCTGGATCGGAAGGCTCGTCTTGGGCGGGCTCCTCGGCCCCCTGGCCCCCATTCTCGTCCCCCTCGTCCCCCTCGAGGGCAACGATCCGCTCCACGTAGCGCAGGCGCTCGCCGTCCCCCAGGCTGATGAGCTTGACCCCCTGCGCGGCGCGTCCGACCACCGGGATCTGGTCCACCGCCGTGCGCACCAGGGTCCCGCCCTCGGTGATCAGCATGATTTCATCCCCCGGTGTCACCAGCACGGCACCCACCTGGGCGCCGTTGCGCTGGCTGCTCGAGATGGCGATCACGCCCTTGGTGCCCCGGCCCTTGGCCGGAAAATCCTCGATCGGGGTGCGCTTGCCGTAGCCGTTCTCCGTCACGCTGAGCACGGTGCCGGGCTCGCACACCAGGAGCGACACCACCCGCTGACCTTCCTCCAGCCAGACACCACGAACGCCATGGGCGGCGCGGCCCATCGCGCGCACGTGGTTCTCGCTGAATCGCACCGCCTTGCCGGCCGAGGTGAAGAGCATCAGGTCCTGGTTGCCGTCGGTGATGGCCACCCCCACCAGCACCTCGTCCTCGCGCAGGTCGATCGCGATGATGCCGCGAGACAGGGGCCTTGAGAAGTCCGTCAGGGGTGTCTTCTTGACCGTTCC
Organism: Chromatiaceae bacterium; assembly: GCA_049284555.1. Lineage (GTDB taxonomy): Bacteria > Pseudomonadota > Gammaproteobacteria > Chromatiales > Chromatiaceae > Thiodictyon. The sequence goes on from JBAPYD010000750.1 coordinate 3,910, forward strand.
GGCACTGGTGGCCATGAAGACATAGCTGCCCTCCTCGTAGGCGCGCACCGGCAGGACCGCGTTGATTCGCTCCCCCTGCTCCAACGGCAGCAGGTTGACCATGGGCCTGCCGCGGGCGCTGCGCCCCGCCTGGGGCAGCTCGTAGACCTTGAGCCAGTAGACCCGGCCACGGCTGGAGAAGCAGAGGACGGTGTCGTGGGAGTTGGCGACGAAGATCCGGTCGATGAAGTCCTCCTCCCTGAAGGAGGTCGCGCTCCTGCCCTTGCCGCCCCGCCTCTGGGCCTGATAGTCGCTGATGGGCTGGGCCTTCACATAGCCGTGATGCGAGAGGGTGACCACCACATCCTCGGGGGCGATGAGGTCCTCCAGGGTCAGGTCCGCGTGGTCCACCTGGATCTCGGTACGACGGGCGTCCCCGAACTGGTCCCGGACGGCGGTCAGCTCGTCGCGGATTACCTCCATCAGGCGGTCCGGGTCCGACAGGATGAGCAGCAGCTCGGCGATGCGCTCGAGGATCTCCTCGAACTCCTTGAGGATCTTCTCCTGCTCCAGGCCGGTCAGTCGATGCAGCTGCAGGTCCAGGATCGCCTTCGCCTGGCGCTCGCTCAGTCGATACCCGACCTCGGTCATCCCGAGCCCCGCCTCCAGGTCCTCCGGACGGGTCTGTCCCGCCCCCGCGCGCTCCAGCATGCCGGTGACCGCGCCGGGCGGCCAGGCGCGGGCCATGAGCCCCTCCCGGGCCTCGGCCGGACTCTCGGAGGCCCGGATCAGCTCGATCACCGCGTCCAGGTTGGCCAGGGCGATGGCGTAGCCCTCCAGGACATGGGCACGGTCCCGGGCCTTGCGCAGCTCGAACAGGGTCCGGCGCGTCACCACATCGCGGCGGTGGCGCAGGAAGTACTCGAGCATCTGCTTGAGGTTGAGGGTGCGCGGCTGGCCGTCCACCAGGGCGACCATGTTGATGCCGAACACCGACTGCATCTGGGTGTGCTGGTAGAGATTGTTCAGCAGCACCTCGGGATAGCAGTCCTTCTTCAGCTCGATGACGATGCGCATACCGTCCTTGTCGGACTCGTCCCGCAGCCCATCGTGGGCAATGCCCTCGATCTTCTTCTCCTTGACCAGCTCGGCGATGCGCTCCAGGAGCCGCGCCTTGTTGACCTGGTACGGAATCTCGGTGACGACGATGGCCTCGCGCCCGCTGCGCTTCTGGGTCTCGACCTCCGTGCGCGCGCGCATGACGCAACGCCCACGCCCCGTCCGGTAGGCCTCGCGAATCCCCCGCACCCCATTGATCAGGCCCGCGGTAGGGAAGTCCGGCCCCGGCACGACCTCCATCAGCTCCTCCATGGAGATCAGGGGGTTTTCGATGATGGCGAGGCAGGCGTCGACAATCTCCCGGAGATTGTGCGGCGGGATGTTGGTGGCCATGCCCACCGCGATACCCGAGGAGCCGTTGACCAGCAGATTGGGGAAACGTGCAGGCAGGACCGAGGGCTCCTGCTCGCTGTTGTCGTAGTTGGGCTGGAAGTCGACCGTCTCCTTGTCCAGGTCGTCCAGCAGGGCATCGGCGATACGCGTGAGGCGCACCTCCGTGTAGCGCATGGCCGCCGGCGGGTCCCCATCCACGGAGCCGAAGTTCCCCTGACCATCGATCAGCAGATAGCGCAGGGAGAAGGGCTGCGCCATGCGCACCATGGTGTCGTAGATGGCCGCGTCCCCGTGGGGGTGATACTTACCCATCACGTCACCGACGACGCGTGCGGACTTCCGGTGGGCCCGGTTCCACACGTTGCCTTGCTCGTTCATGGAGAACAGCACCCGCCGGTGGACAGGCTTGAGGCCGTCCCGGACATCCGGCAGCGCCCTTCCCACGATCACGCTCATGGCGTAATCGAGGTAGGACTGGCGCATCTCGTCCTCGAGGTTGATGGGCAGGACTTCTCGGGCGAAATCGGGCATGGGGGAGGATGGCTTCCAGGCTGCGGCGCCGCCGCTCGCCGGCTGGTCCCTAGACCCAGGCAGGAGGCGCGGCTGAGGGCGCTAAAAAGACCGGACATTCTACCACGCCCGAGACGCTGGACCCCAGGGAGGTTGGCGTCTTTTGGCCTGCAGCGGGGCGCCATGGACGGCGGGCCCAAGGACCGGGTGGCCGGTCGTCGGCGTCATGAGGTTCGGCGCCCGGCGGCCGGGATCGGCCCCTGGGCGCAACCCCGACCCGAGTGGCACAGGGCGGCACCGAAGCGTTCAGGGGCGCCGCGCATCCCGGCCAGCCACTTATTGCAGTGCAGCACGTGGCGTCTCCGGGGTGGCGTCGCTAGAATCAGCGGATCACGCCGCTGATCACAATCCAGCCGAAGCCGACTTCCAGCCGCATCCCGGAGACGACCATGCCCGACAGTTTCAAAGCGAGAACCACCCTCACGGTCAACGGCCGGGACTATGAAATCTTCCGTCTGGACGCGGTTCCCAACAGCCAGCGCCTCCCCTACTCGATCAAGATCCTGCTGGAGAACCTGCTGCGCAACGAGGACGGCGTGACGGTGACGCGGGAGGACATCGCCTATTTCGGCTCCTGGGACCCAAAGGCGGAGCCGTCGAAGGAGATTCAGTACCGCCCGGCTCGGGTGCTGATGCAGGACTTCACCGGGGTGCCGGCGGTGGTGGACCTTGCCGCCATGCGCGACGCCATGAAGGCCCTCGGCGGGGACCCGGCGCGCATCAATCCCCTGCAACCCGCGGAGCTGGTCATCGACCACTCGGTGCAGGTGGACTACTTCGGCTCCGACGATGCCTTCGCCAAGAACGCGGAGATCGAGTTCCAGCGCAATCAGGAGCGCTACAAGTTCCTCAAGTGGGGTCAACAGGCGCTCGATGGGTTCAAGGTGGTCCCGCCGGACACCGGGATCGTCCACCAGGTCAACGTGGAGTACCTGTCCCGGGTCGTCTTCTCGAAAGGGACCGACGGGGTCGCACAGGCCTACTTCGACACCTGCGTTGGGACGGACTCCCACACGACCATGGTCAATGGGATCGGCGTGCTGGGCTGGGGCGTCGGAGGCATCGAGGCCGAGGCATCCATGCTGGGTCAGCCGGTCTCCATGCTGGTCCCCAAGGTGGTCGGCTTCAAGCTCACCGGCCATCTCAAGGAGGGCGTGACCGCGACGGACCTGGTGCTGACCATCGTCGATCGGCTGCGCCGCCACGGCGTGGTGGGCAAGTTCGTGGAGTTCTATGGCCCGGCCATCGGCTCGCTGGCCATGGGCGAGCGGGCCACCATCGCCAATATGGGGCCCGAGTACGGCGCCACCTGCGGACTCTTCCCGATCGATCAGGTCACCCTGGACTATCTGCGGCTCACGGGCCGCTCCGAGGACCAGGTCGCCCTGGTGGCGGCCTACTGCAAGGCCCAGGGTGTCTGGCACACCGCCGATGCCCCGGAGGCGGACTACTCCGAGACCCTCACGCTCGATCTCGGCGAGGTGGTCCCGTCCCTGGCAGGGCCCAAGCGGCCCCAGGACCGGGTACCCCTGACCGAGATGGCCTCCCACTTCCCCAAGGCCCTGGCGGCCCTCAAGGCCGAGCGCAACCTGCCCGACAAGGGACCGGTGAAGACGATCATCGACGGCAAGGCCGTCGAGATCGGCGACGGCTCCATCGTGGTGGCGGCCATCACCTCCTGCACCAACACCTCCAACCCCAGCGTCATGCTGGCCGCCGGCCTCGTCGCCAAGAAGGCCGCCGAGCGGGGTCTCAGGCGCGCCCCTTGGGTGAAGACGTCCCTGGGGCCAGGGTCCCTGGCGGTAACCCGCTACCTGGAGCGGGCGGGTCTGATGGAGCCCCTCAAGCAGCTTGGCTTCCACAACGTGGGGTATGGCTGCACCGTGTGCATCGGAAACACCGGGCCCCTCCCCGCCCCGGTCTCCAAGGCCATCGCCGACCACGATCTCTGCGCCGTCTCCATCCTCTCGGGTAACCGGAACTTCGAAGGCCGAGTCCACGCCGAGGTGCGCATGAACTATCTGGCGAGCCCACCCCTGGTGGTGGCCTATGCGATCGCCGGGCGCATCGATATCGACCCGTACAACCAGCCACTGGCCTGGGACGCCGCCGGTAACGAGGTCTACCTGCGCGACATCTGGCCCAGCCAGGAGGAGATCAATCGGGCCATCGCCGAGAACGTCACGGCCGAGGAGTTCCGCTCCGCCTACGCGGAGGTCTTCACGGGCGATGCGCGCTGGCGCTCCCTGGAGGCCGCCGGCGGTCAGACCTATGATTGGCCCGAGTCCACCTATATCCGCAAGCCCCCCTACTTCGACGGGATGACGATGGAGGTCGGGGAGGCGCAGGACATCCGCGGGGCCCGCTGCCTGGCGGTGCTGGGGGACTCCATCACCACCGATCACATCTCCCCGGCCGGGTCGATCAAGCCCGATTCACCGGCCGGCAAGTATCTGACGGAGAGGGGCGTCGAGAAGAAGGACTTCAACAGCCTCGGGAGCCGCCGCGGCAACCACGAGGTGATGATGCGGGGCACCTTCGCCAACATCCGGCTGCGCAACCTGATGGCCCCCGGAACCGAGGGGGGCGTGACGCTGCACCAGCCGAGCGGCGAGCTCCTCTCAATCTTCGACGCGGCCATGCGCTACCAGGCCGAGGGCGTGCCCGTCATCGTTCTGGCGGGCAAGGAGTACGGCTCCGGCTCCTCAAGGGACTGGGCCGCCAAGGGTCCGCGCCTGCTGGGGGTGCGGGCGGTGATCGCCGAGAGCTACGAGCGCATCCATCGCTCCAACCTGGTGGGCATGGGTATCCTGCCCCTGGAGTTCACCGACGGTGCCAACGCCCACGCCCTGGGGCTCAACGGCACCGAGACCTTCGAGATTCTTGGCCTGAAGAACGGCGAGGCAAAATCGGTCCAGGTGCAGGCCACGGCGCCCGACGGCAAGGTGACGACCTTTACCGCCAAGGTCCGGATCGACACCCCCAACGAGGTCGACTATTACCGAAACGGGGGCATCCTGCCCTACGTGCTCCGCAGGCTCGCTGCCTGATCCCCTGAGGCTCAGGCAGCGATGGTGGGGACGGCGGCCGCACGCTCCGTCCCCCGTCCCCGGAGTCTCGTTCGATCTTGGCCTTCCAGGCCGAAGGCCCCTCAGGCAGCCGCCGCGGGCTCCAGCCTTCGCACCGAAGGATACAGGTGCTCGGTCTCCCGCTGGATGCGCTCCAGCACCAGGGAGAACATCTGGTTGGTGTCCGCGACGAAGGCGTCGTGGTCGGCGATCTTGAGCTCCCGCTTGCGCTCGTTGCACCAGTCCTTGAGATAGGCGGCAAAGATGCGCTTGATCTCGGTGGAGCCGGAGAGGAAGCGGTCCGCGAGGTTCTTCAGATCCCGATCCTGGCTCTTGATGAGCTGGGCACAGAGCTGGGCGTCCACCAGTTCCACGTGCTCCCGGACCTTGTTGACGTACTCGAAGAAGAGGCCCCTGGCGCACTCGGTATCGCACATGGAGCGCTCGCGGATCAGGTAGAGGAAGACGTTGGAGAGCTCGGTAATCTTGTGATTCTGCGCGTGTAGTTCGGAAAAATTGACCATCCTGTCCCCCGCTTGAGTGGAAGGCGAATCGAGATACTGGGTGGATCGCGGGCGCCCGCGTGACGGCCCGCCGGAGAGAGAATCCCCGATCGCGACCACCCGCCTGCTGCATCCCGCAAACCCAAACCTAATCCGCCGATCGCCGTCTGGCAAGTGGCCGGGATCAGTGGACCGAGCGGCTACGAAAGAAAGGGCCGCCCCGCGGGCGGCCCAAGAATGGCTCTGAAGCCCAAGCTCGGAAGTCAGCCGAGCTCAGAACTTGATGTTGACGCCGGCATAGATGGTGCGGCCCGGACCCGGGACCGGGGTACCCCACTGGGGCTGGTTGGGCAAGGGCGGGATCGTCATGGTCGTGCCCTGGCCCACGTAGGCCCCGCCCAGGGGCAGGTCATAGAGCTGGTCGAACA
>JBAPYD010000751.1:0-1531 GCA_049284555.1 Chromatiaceae bacterium
TCCCGGCAGGGGCCGGCGGGCGAGCTCGGGCAGGAGCCCGGCGCGCACCAGGGAGGACTTGCCGCAACCGGAGGGCCCAAACACCGCGAGCAGCCGCAGGGGAGTGCTCCCGGGGGGCGGTGCCTGCAGGGCGCAAAAAGCCGACCAGAGCTTGTCGGTCAGCGCCTCCCGGCCGAAGAAGCGCTCGGCGTCGCCCTGATCGAAGGCCGCAAGGCCCTGGTAGGGGTTGGGGCCGAGCGCGGTGACGGGTGCGGGGGGCTCGGCGAGGCGCTGCACCGCCTCGATCACCACGACATTGCCGTCGCCGGTGATGATGGTGTTACCGGCGGCATCCCGGCCGATCTCAATAGAGCGCGAGCCGTTCATCCTGAACCTATCCGGTCACCGGCAACGTCCGGCCCAGATCCGAGAACACCGATTCGGTCAGCGGTGGCTCGTGGCGTCGCCCGCCCGAATCGATGCACGATCCGGCCGCACCAATGGAGATTCCGAGGGCGTTGCTGGTCCTCCGGCTCGTTGCCCTTGGCGTAGGGGATGGCCGATGGACTGGGGTTGGACATGCTGGACTCCCTCCCTGCTCCGTCGCTGCACCAGAGACAGGTCCTGCACAGGGTCCCCGGATACGTTCCCAGTATAGCCGCCCTACCCTTGCCGCCGGCAAAGACGGCGAGCGCTGAGCGGCGTCCATGGTGAGGCTGCTGGACGTTGTGACCGCGAATGGCGCACTCGCCGGGAGCGCGCGGCCATAGGTGATCGATCTGAAGGGAGGCAAAGGCGTGATCGGCGGCTTGCTGGGGGTTGATTCAACATCGGCCGGGACGCTGTTGTTGGGCCTCGTACCTCGGCCCAACCTACGGTTGTGCGTTGTTTTTGAATGGTTTCTACGACCTTGCGGTGGATGGAGCGCGTCGGTCTGGATGGCGAGAGGTCGCGGGGTTCCCGCTCCGTACTCTGGGGCGGCGCCAGGTGCCGAAAGCTGTGCGTTGGAGTTTGGGGGTCCGGCTTCCAGGGACGCGAGCTTTTAAGCTCGGCGGCTGATCGCCGTGGCGGCGCAATACGGCAGACGAAACAGGGAATTGGTAGGCGCGATTGGACTCGAACCAACGACCCCCACCATGTCAAGGTGGTGCTCTAACCAACTGAGCTACGCGCCTGTCGTCGAGAGCACGCGACTATACAGGCGCCGGCCCCGGCGGCGCAAGGGGATTGTTGGGGCAAGGGCCGGCGCTGCGCGTCCCCGGTGCCGTATCGGGACGGCCCCTGGGCTCGTGGCGGCTATACTCGGGCGATGATTAGAACGCTCGGCCCCACGCCCTCCCCATGACCACGATTCGAGAATCCGACTTCATCCAGAGCGTCGCCGACGCCCTGCAGTACATCTCTTATTACCACCCCGCCGACTATATCCGTGCCCTCACCGCCGCCTACGAGGCGGAGGAGTCCCCGGCGGCGCGGGATGCCATGGCCCAGATCCTGGTGAACTCGCGCATGTGCGCCGAGGGACACAGGCCCATCTGTCAGGACACCGGAC
>JBAPYD010000752.1:0-1777 GCA_049284555.1 Chromatiaceae bacterium
CTCTCGAGGTCCGCCACATACGCCGCACCAAGCCCTGGCCGTTTCGACTCGTAAAAAGCGATTGATTCCAGATACTCTGCTTCAGCGGCAGGGTGGAAGACATAGCTCATCTGAGAAGAGACTTCGCCTTCCGCCTTACTTCTTCCGCGGGCACGGGCTGCACAAGCCCTTCATCGAGTTCGCGCGCTCTGCGACCGGCTTCGACTAGCCAAGCCTCGGAGATCTCCTGCTCTGTTGGTGAATCCAGGCTCAGTAAGAGTCTTTGAGCGAGCTCCGCCCGTTCGGCCTCGGAGAGATGAAGGGCTTCGCGCTCGATTTCCTGAAGGTTCATACTCGATCACCTCGAATTCGGCGTACGGACAGTTTACTCAATCCCGCTACTCCCCGCTGAACAGGGCGCCCGTGATGCGATCTCGCTCTGGGGTCACGGATCCCGGCGGCATCCGCTTCAGAGAGCGGACGAGGCGCCGCTCCAGGGACTCGGCGAAGGCGATCCGTCCCGACAGACAGGGTGACGGTGCAACCCGCCCCGTGCCGACTGGCCCTAGTCGACAACGGGCTGTTGGGCTGGCAAGCTGGCAAGCGTTCAGACCCTCCCCGTCATCCCGGCATGGACTGCCGGGATCCAGACGCCATGGAGGGCAAATCGAGAGGGGGGTCTGAACGCTAACGCAAGCTTCACGCTCGGATCATCCGGGGCTCGCCGGCCGACCGAGACCCCTGCCCCGCCGACTCAACCACAGAAGAGGCCCCGTGCCACGCAGAACCGGACAAGACCGCTGGAAGCCATGGGCGGGCCATTGGCTCATCCTGGTGCTTCTGGCAAACGCCGCCCTCTGGGCCGCCTTCCTGGAGGTGCGCGCCGATCAGGGCGCACCGACAGACGCTCAGAGCGCCCTGATCGACGTGCGTGTGGGAGACGCGGTCATCCGGGTGGAGATCGCCGACGACCCGGCATCCCACCTCCGGGGACTGATGGGGCGCGAGACCCTCGCCCCCGACACGGGCATGCTCTTCGTGTATCCGCGGGCGCAACCACTCGCGTTCTGGATGAAGAACACGCCCTTGGACCTCGACATCGGGTTCTTCGACTCCCAGGGAAGGCTGCTCAACATCGAGGCGATGACCGCCTACGACGAGGTGACGCGACACCGCTCCCTCGGACCGGCACGCTACGCGCTGGAGACCCCGCGCGACTGGTTCGCCCGTCATGCGATCCAACCGGGCGCCCGGCTGAAACTCCCGCCGCAGGTCTCACCCTGACGACCGGCACTTCAGGGGAGAACGCGCCCAATCCTGTCTCCCGCGCTGAACAGGTATCCCGTGAGGCGATTGCGCTCGCGGGCCTCGCGCCACCGGCTGAGCCGCGCCCCATACAAGCCGTTGCGTCGCGGCCAGGCGCCTTGCTCACCATGCACCGGCACATCGGCTTCAGCCAACAAGCGCTGCTTGTCCGCGAGGGAAAACCGTCGCCGCGTGCGGCGCTCCAGGCTCGCCTCCGTCAGCACTTCGTTGGATTCATCCAACGTCGCCGTCTCCTCAGCCGGCCCTGGGATTCTTTATACAAGAATCCGCAAGGCGACTGTCGGCCATGAGGTTGACACGTAGGGAAGCAGGGTGAGCCGTCGGCTCCTCCTCGTCCCCCGATTTCAGTACTTGCCCATGAGCTTCATGATCGCCTTGTGCAGCCCGTGATAGGAGAAGCTCGGGGCCAAATACATCACCGCACAGGTGCCGGTACGGAGACGAATGCCCTTCTGCTTAGCCAACGCGACGG
>JBAPYD010000753.1:0-3688 GCA_049284555.1 Chromatiaceae bacterium
GACAACGGGGGTGCCGATTCCGTCCGTGTTGAACTGCTTCGACTTAAATGCGAACCCGTAGGTTACTTCGGCAACCGACAAGACGGGCTTCACCTCCCACCCCTCCGGAATCGGACCGAGCGGGGAATTGACGAAGCGGGCGTGCTGGTGGCCGGGGAAGCGGAACTTGACGAACCACTCGCGGTAGAGGCTCTGCGCCATCTCCTCCAGGATCTTGATCCGACGCAGGTTGTTCTCGATCAGGTCGTCGTAGGCGGAGAGGATGGCGGCGATTTTGTGCTGGGTGGGCAGAGGGGGAAGGAGAACCGGGACACTCCGAAGGATACTGGTATTCAGATTTGGCAGGGTCGCTCCGATCGCTTGATTCGCGATCCACGCTATTACGCCAGAATCACGGAGATAGTAGTGAAGAAAAGTCGGGGCGACGACTGCCTCGCCGAGACTCAAGCGAAGACAACCTGTTCCACATAGCCATCCCGATTGCGGCGATCGAACCAGCGCTTGTCGCCCGATGTCGCCTCGCCTACCGTATACAATGTCCCCGGGCTTGAGTTTGTGCTTCGACAAGCGTTCAACGTGCTCCGAGGCAACACGCGCAATATTCTCTTCAATGATTCGACTTTCGATGATGTCTTTTGGCATCACCAACGGTATTCCGTCTTGTGAATAGTCGGACTGGTGAAGCTGAGAGCCGAACGGCCCCGTTTGAATGATGCCACCGACCCGGTCACATATCTCCCCGAGTGTGGCGGTTTCCCAGGTCGTCACTCCGCCTCCAGCAACATCGCAACATTCTCGGCGATCCGCTCCTCCAGCTCCCGCGCCTCCCCGTTCAGGGTCTCCAGCTCCTCGTTCAGCTCTTCCAGCCGCTCCTTGAAGTCGAAATCCTCCTCGGCACGGGCGGCGACGCCCACGTAGCGGCCCGGGTTCAGGCTCCAGCCCTGGGACTCGATGTCGGCGAGGGTGGCGACCTTGCACAGGCCGGGTATGTCGTCGTACCGGCCGCTGGGAAAGTGCTCGGCCAGCAGCTCGGCGCTGTCGTGCAGGTTCTCGGGCGCCTCGCCCCGATAGAGGCGGGCGATGTTGGCCAGAAACTCGATCTGGGCCGGAGTCCAGTCCCGGTGGGCGCGGTCGATCTGGTGGTAGATGTGGCGGGCGTCGATGAAGAGCACGCCGTCGCGCACATCACTGTTGCCGTTGTCCAGGAACCAGAGGGTGCAGGGGAGCGTGACCGTGTAGAAGAAGTTGGAGCCCACCGCGACCATCGCCTCCACGGCCCCGGACTCGATGAGCTGGCGGCGGATCTCCAGCTCCGAGCCGCGGGCGTCGGAGGCGGAGTTGGCCATGACGAATCCGGCCCTGCCGGTCTCGTTGAGCGCGCTGTAGAAGAGCTGAATCCAGAGGAAGTTGGCGTTGTCGGTGCGCGGCAGGCCGAAGGGGAAGCGCGGGTCATCCTTGAGCCGGTCCTTGTCCACCCGGTCTACGTTGAAGGGCGGATTGGCCATGACGAAGTCGAACCTGCCGACGGAGTTGTGCAGGTCCTCGTAGTAGGCGTTGCCCTGGCGGATGTCGCCGGCCAGGCCGTGGACCGCGAGGTTCATCTTGCCCAGGCGCACGGTCTCGGCCACCTTCTCCTGGCCGTAGACGGACAGCTCGGCGCTCGGGTTCTTCTTGTGCTCCTCGACGAACCGGGCGCTCTGCACGAACATGCCGCCGGACCCGCAGGCGGGGTCGTAGATGCGCCCGTGGAAGGGCTCGATGATGCCGACGATGAGCTGGACGATGGCGGTGGGTGTGAAGAACTCGCCGCCCTTCTGGCCCTCGGCCCGGGCGAAGTTGCCGAGGAAGTATTCGTAGATCTTGCCGAAGGCGTCCCCCTCGATGTCCATCGGGACCGAGTTCAGTGTCTTGAGCAGTTCCTTGAGCAGCGCGTTGTCGAAGCGGTTGTAGGTCTTGGGCAGCACATCCTTGAGGTCGGGGTTCTCCGCCTCGATGGCGCGCATGGCCTCGTTGATGGCGGCCCCGATGTTGGCCCCCTCGGGGATCTTGATCAGGGTCGAGAACCGCGCCGCCTCGGGCAGGTAGAGCACGCCACGGGCCTGGTAGTCCGCCGCACCGATGCGCCGTCGACCGCCCCCGGCGCCCTCCAGCTCCTTGGCGGCGGCCTGGAACTTGTGGTCCGCGTAGCGCAGGAAGACCAGGCCCAGGACGGGCACCGAGTATTCCGACGACTTCAGCTTGGAGTTGGCCCGCAGCTCGTCGGCCGCAGCCCACAGGCGGGCCTCGATGGGGTTTCCGTTGTGGTTCAAGGGTGCTCCTTAGTTCTCTCGGATCCTCGTTCTTGTGCTTGTCGAGACGGCGTCGGCCCCGGCTCAGCTTATGTCTTTTCCCAAAGGAAGCGGGCCTCCAGCTCCCGAAGCATCGCGAAGGTGTCCTGGTACTCGATTCCGAACTGCTTGCAGACATTCGGAAGCGGCACGCGCTTCTTGGCCGTTGGCGCGAGCTCCTCGTGGGTGACCAGAGTGTGGCCATGGGCCTTGGCGAACGCGGCGAGCCAGGCGTCCGCCACCTGTGCAAACTCGGCCTTTGCGGCGGGGGTGAACTGGGCCTCGTCCTGTACCCAGGCCATCATGGAACCGAAGTGCGCGATGACCGCCCCATCCTGGGTCGAGTGGAAGAGATCGGATGGCGCCGTGTCCTTGATCCACTGATCCAAAGCATCTCCAGTTTTCAACTCCTGACGCACTCGGTCGATACTGAGGACGCGATTGGCCTCTTGGTGGTGCAGAAGCCAATCCCAGAAGCCGGGGCAGATGTCGAAGCCGTAGTAGCGGCGGTGGGCTTCGACGAAGACGTTGGTGTCCAGCAGGTACGTCCTTGTGGGTACCGTCATGTCATGCGCACCCCGAGGGATTCGGCGAACTTGTTGAAGGTGTCCCCGCGCAGCCCGGTGAGCCGATAGGCATCCCGGTATAGGAGGCGACCCTCCTTGGTTGCGCGCGCGACGGCAGTGCCGAAGCGTTCGCCGATACGTACGTTCTGGCTGTTCCAGAAGCTGCCGCCTGGTTCTTTGGAGCTGCCGCTGCGGCGATTGTCGGCCTCGTAGGCACGGTAGAAGGTGAAGTAGGAGGATCGGGAGATCAGCTCGAGATCGGCGGCTCGCCGTGCCGCGACGATAGGGCTCACCTTGAAGCGGCGGGCGAGGAACTGGTAAGGCTCTTTGGCCGCCTTGGCTTCGGACCAGCAGGCGCGGAAATCGGCGGCGGGCACCAGTAGCTCGGCCGCGGCGGCATTGCAGTGGCGCTCCTCCGGGGCCTCGGAGGGCTCCAGCATTTCCAGGTTGGCCACCCCGTCACTCCCCAGCCAGAGGTGAGCCGCCTCATGGGCCATCGTGAATAGCTGCGCGGCTTTTGTGTCGGCTCCGTTAACGAAGATAAGGGGCGCATAGGGGTCACTCAGGGCCAGTCCACGGAACTCCCGGACACTGAGCTTGCGGCGGGTATCGTTCCCGACGATCCCGTTGATGACGATGAGGATGCCCGCCGCCTCGATGCGGTGGCGAAACTGGCGAAGGGCATCGGTCCAGGTGCCGGAAAGCTGAGCCCATCCCTGGTGCAGCCCGAGCGTCTCGCGCATTCGTGCGGCGGTTTCCTCGGGCGGGTCCGTGACCTTGACGCTGCCGACGAAC
>JBAPYD010000754.1:0-7347 GCA_049284555.1 Chromatiaceae bacterium
GGACCAGGTCGGGGGTTTCCTCGCGGGCATCCCCGCCCCCCTGGGCCTCGGCAGCGTCGAGCTCGAGGACGGGACCTGGGAGAAGGGCTTCATCTGCGAGGGCTACGCCACCGCGGGTGCCCACGACATTACCCACCTGGGAGGTTGGAGGACCTACCAGCAGCCTTGACGGGCGCAGCGTCGGGGCTGCTCATGGTTGGCCGGGCGGCTGTCTGGTTCCCCTCGGGGTCAGTCCGCATCGCCGAGGATGTAGGCGAGGTCGATCTCGACGCTGTCGAAGGGCGGGATGCGTGCGCGACCCTCCGCCGCGGTGGGCCGGGCGACGGTCGCGACGACCCGATAGCCCTCGCCGTCCAGCTGATGGGCGATGAGGGTGCGCTCCTCGGGCCAGATCAGCCAGTAGTAAGGGACGCGATGGCGCTGCAGCAGCAGGAACAGGGTCAGGGTGTCCTTGCGCTCGTGGCCGGGGGAGACGATCTCGCAGACCCAGTCCGGTGTGAGCTCGACGATGCCACGGGGGCGCTCGGGCATGCGCTCCCTGCGCCAGCCGGCCAGGTCATGGCTGGGGCATTGGTGTGACTCGTAGGCCACGCTGACCTCGCTCAGGATCCACCAGCCGCTGGGGCCGGCGGTGCGGCTGAAACCGGCAAGCTCGGTCACCGTGTGGACCTGAACCACCCCGTGGTCGGCGCGCGCCATGGGCCGGCGCACGATCTCACCGTCGATCAGCTCGACCCGTTCCTCAGGACTTGCGAGCAGGTCATTGATCGTGTTTAGCTTTAGGGTTTCCATTTCGCGCGGGACCACCATCTTCGATCACTGTGGTCCGGATGCTAGGCGTGGGCGCTCGGCCTGTCGAGGGGCAGGGACTCCATTGGCTGCCTGCTCCGCCAGCCCGCGCAGGCGCTCGACCGTGGCGGCGAGGCCGTTGCGCCGGGTCAGGCTCAGATGCCGGTCGAGCCCGATCTCGGTGAAGAAGGCGGGGGCGTCGAAGGCGAGGATGGCCGGGGCGCGCTGGCCGCAGAAGAGCCGCTGCAGGAGGGCGATGAGCCCGCGGACGATATCGGCGTCGCTATCGGCGAGAAACTCCAGGGTGTCCGCCGGGCCGGGCCTTACCCGGGCGGCCAGGTAGACCTGACTCTGGCACCCGCGCACGAGGTTGGCCGGGGTCTTCAGGCAATCGGGCATGGGGGGCAGCTGCTGGCCCAGGTCGATGAGCTGCTGGTAGCGCATGGACCAGTCGGGCAGACCCTCGAAGAGGCCGCGGATCTCGTCCGCGACCGCGGACGGGGACTCCCCGGCGGCGGGTGGGTAGGTGACCGCCCCGTTCGCCGCGGCACTGCCGGCGGGGACCGCCTTGGAGAGCCAGTTCGTCCGAGAGCCGGGGGAGACCTGTCGCTTCCTGGCCCGCTCGATGACCGCCCCGAGGGCATCGGCCAGCCGGTCGATCTCCTCCAGGGTGTTGTAGACGCCGAAAGAGGCCCGGGCCGTGGCGCTGACCCCCAGACGGTCCATCAGGGGCTGGCAGCAGTGATGCCCGGTGCGGATGCAGATGCCCTCCAGATCGAGCCGGGTCCCGATATCGAGGGTGGAGACGGGCGGGTCCATCACCACCCAGGACAGGGCCCCCGAGCGTCTCGGCGCCATGCCCTTGATCTCCACACCGGGGATGGCGGACAGGCGCTCGGTGGCATGACGCAGCAGGCACGCCTCGTGGGCGCCGATCCGCTCCAGTCCGATCTCGGCGACCCAGTCGATGGCCGCCGCCAGGCCCACGGCACCGGCGATGTGGGGGGTGCCCGCCTCGAAGCGGCTGGGCAGCTCCGCGTAGGTGGTGTGCTCGAAGGTCACCCGCTCGACCATGTCCCCGCCGCCCTGGTAGGGGGGCATGGCCTCGAGCAGGGGGCGCCTGCCGTACAAGACGCCGATCCCGGTGGGGCCGTAGAGTTTGTGACCCGAGAAGGCGTAGAAGTCCGCCCCCAGGGCCTGGACATCCGTCGGGCCGTGGGCCACCCATTGGGCCCCATCGATCAGCACGAGGGCCCCGGCCTCGTGGGCGGCCGCGATGATCTCCCGCACCGGAGTGACGGTGCCCAGGGCGTTGGAGACCTGGGTGACCGCCACCAGACGGGTGCGAGCCGTGAGGAGCTGCTTGTAGACGTCCAGGCGCAGGGCGCCCGAGTCGTCGATCGGGATCACCCGAATCCGGGCGCCGGTCTGGGCCGCGACCATCTGCCAGGGGACGATGTTGGAGTGATGCTCCAGCTCCGAGAGGATGATCTCGTCCCCGGCACGCAGGCTCGCCCGGCCCCAGGAGGCGGCGACCAGGTTGATGGACTCGGTGGTGCCCCGGGTGAAGATGCACTCCGCGGCCTCGGCGGCGCCGATGAAGCGCGCCACCCGTTCCCGGGCGTCCTCGAACAGACGGGTCGCGGCCTGGGACAGCCCATAGGCCCCGCGATGGACGTTGGCGTGCTGGTGCCGGTAGTACTCGGCCAGGGTCTGGATCACCCGCTCGGGTTTCTGCGCGGTGGCGGCGTTGTCCAGATAGGCCAGGGGCCGGCCGTGGGCCAGGGTACCGAGGATGGGGAACTGGGCGCGAATGGCCGCGGGGTCGAGGGGCGCGCGCAGGGCGTCGGGGGTGACGGACTCGGGTGTCATGGCCTGGGGCTCAGGTCTCGATGTGGCAGGGGTCATGCGATTCGGTGTTGCCCATGCCGCGGACCTTTGGCCCTGGCCGCCCCGATGTCAAGCCGGTCGAGCGCCCTCAGGGGCGTTGGGCGGCCATCCCGCAGGAGTGGATCAGGTCCTTACGGGCCAGCATGCCCAGGAGACGGCCGCCCGCGTCCACCACCGGCATGCTGCGCCCGCCGTGGCGCCGGAAGGCCTCGGCCATGAGCGGAAGGGTGGCGTCGACGCTCAAGGTCTGGGCCGGACTGGTCATGACGGAGTCGACCCGCACCCTCGCACAGCACTCCCGGAGGGCCTTCGGCTCTTGGGCGAGCCGCACCAACAGGGCCATCGAGGACGAGACCTCGAGCGCACGCAGCACATCGGTCTCCGTGAGGATGCCGATGACCTTGCCGGTCCCGTCCACGACGGCGGCGGATTTCACGCCGTGCCCCGCCATCCGGGCGATCGCATCGGGCAGGTACTGGTGGGGCTCCAGGGCCGGGCCGCCGGGGCGCATGAGCGAGCGGGCCATCGGTTTGCCCGCGAGCCGCGCCAGGGCGTGGGTCGCGGAGGCCCGGTAGAGCTCCCGGAAGTCCTGGGGGCTGATGTCCAGGTAACCGGGGATGTCGTGCATGGCCTCGGCGACGTCCGCCTCCGTGAGCTCCGGGAGCAGGTCGGCGATGGGGTCACCCCAGGCCTCCCCGAGGGGGGGCTCGGGGCGTTGGGGGGGAGGGGGCGAGGGAAGGTCCGACATGCTCAGTGCTCCCCCTTGGTTCGCAGCAGCCCGGCGAGCCGATTGCCCTGCTTTTGGGGCCCGCCCCGAGGGAAGAGCCGATGCAGGCTGGCGCTGCTTCCCTGGTCCTTGCCCCAGACCCGACCGAAGTGCCGGACCATGTCGCGCACCGACGCCTGGGTGCCGGTACGGGCGAAGTGCTCGCGCAGATAGCGGATCAGCTCCCAATGGGCGTCCGTCAGGCGAAGCCCCTCTGCCGCCGCCAGGGTTCGTGCGAAGCCCTCGGACCAGTCCGCCGGGTTCACCAGGTAACCCTCGCCATCCGTGAGCACCGTCCGCCCGTCGACCTCCAGGGTCCGTGTCTGCATGCTGGGGTAGGCGTTGCTGCCCGCCGGCAGGTCTCCGGCGGCCCCCTGGGAGTCGTCGGGGGCCTGGGTGATGGACCACAGCTCCACGTCGACCTCCTCGGCGAGCCGGCCGTGATAGCGCTCCACCCCGTCCACCAGGACCTTGCCGCTGGCGAGCGGGAGATCGAAGTGGGCGCGTCCCTCCCGGTCGGTGAGCACGGGCGGGGTGCAGCGGCCGTCGGAGTCCAGACAGACCTCCACGGGCACCCGCTTCAGGGGCGCCCGATCGAGCTTCATCCTCAGCATCACGGTAATCATCGAGGCTTCCTCATCACATGGGGTCCTGCCCGGATCCATGCCTAATCCAACTAATTTCGTCGGTCGAGGATGAAACTATGGGGTACCACTGGGATTGGCGGCATTGATCCGGGTCAAGACGCAGCCCCCGGCCGCCTGCCACACTGGACCTCGCCCATGTCGCAGCGGGCCGGCGCCGATCACGCCTCGACAGTCAGGCCCAGGTCAGAAACGGAGGTCCCTATGCCCGAATCTCCGGCGCCCTTCGTCCGCCCCGGCCCTGTGGTGCTCGCCCTTGGCTTTCGGCCCTTTTTCCTGGGGGCCGGGATCCTGGCCGTCGTGGCGATGCCAGTGTGGCTCGCCGTGCTTCGTGGTTGGCTGCCCGGCGATTCCTATTACGGTGCAACCACCTGGCACGCCCACGCCATGCTGTTCGGCTACGGGACCGCGGTGATCGCCGGCTTCCTGTTGACCGCGGCCCGCAACTGGACGGGCATGGCCACGGCCTCCGGCCGGAAGCTGGGGGCCTTGGCGGGGCTCTGGCTCGCCGGGCGGATAGCCCCGTGGCTGCCCGTGCCGGGTCCGTTGGTCGCGGCCCTGGACCTGACCTTCCCCCTGCTGCTGGCCCTGTCCCTGCTCAAGCCACTCTGGCATGGCGCCAATCGCGCGAACCGGGTGTTCCTGGGTCTGCTGGCGGGCATGAGCGCCGCTTCCCTGCTTGTCCATCTTCGGACCCTCGGGCTCACGGGGGGCACGGCCCTGGTCGGCGATCGGCTCATGCTCGGTCTGATCCTGGTGACCCTGCTGATCGTCTCGGGACGCATCATGCCCTTCTTTACGCGCTCGGCGGTTCCAGGGGCGGAGCCCAGGGTCAGGCCCTGGGTCGAGCGGCTGACCTTCGCGCTGGCCGGTCTCTGGGTCCTGGCCGACGCGGCGGGGCCTGGGAGCCCGCTGGCCGGCGTGTTGGTCCTTGCGCTCGCGGCACTACAGGTGCTGCGGCTCGTGGGCTGGCACCATCCCGGCGTGTGGACCGATGCCATGCTGTGGGTGCTCTACAGCGGCTATCTGTGGCTGATCCTCGGGCTCTTCCTGAATGGTCTGGCGCACCTCGGCCTCGTCGCCCCTTTCCCCGCCCTGCACGCCCTCACCGTCGGGACCATCGGGGTCTTCACCCTCGGCATGATGTCGCGTGTCACACTGGGCCACACCGGGCGTGCCATGCGGGCGCCCCCGGCCATCACGGCGGCGTTCTGGACACTCAACCTGGCGGCCCTGACGCGCGTCTTCGGGCCCCTGTTGTGGCCGTCCCACTACGCCGACTGGCTCTCGGTCTCGGGGGTGCTCTGGACGCTCGCCTTTGGCCTCTTCCTCTGGGTCCATGCGCCCATGTTGATCCTTCCCCGTGCCGACGGGCGGCCGGGCTAGGGCCACCGATGGCTCGTCGTCGCCGCGTCGGCGGCCTTGATAGAGATCAATGTCCTCAAGCGCTCGCGACGGCAGCGTTAGCGCGATAAGAACAACCGGTCGTGGGCCCCCTGCCACCGACACCCCACAGGAGTCCGATCATGCACCGACTCTCCCCTTGGTCCGTCGGCTTGGCCGCACTGACCCTCAGCCTTGCCGCCCAGGGCGAGGGCATCCGCTCGCCGACGATGCTTGGCTATACCTGTGCCGGCTGTCACGGCACCAACGGGGCCAGCGCGGGGGAATACATGCCGAGCATCGCGGGCTTCGACAAGGGCTACCTGATCACCGTGCTCGACGACTACCGCACGGGCCTGCGTCCGTCCACCATCATGGGACGCATCATGCGCGGCTACTCGGAGCAGGAGATCGCCGCCATCGCCAGCTTCTTCGCGGAGCAGCCCTGGGTCTCGACGGACCGCACCGTCGACGCGAGGCAGGCCCACCGCGGCCAGGAGATCCACGACACCCAGTGCGAGACCTGCCACGGAGACGGTGGCCGGGAGCAGGAGGACGAGTCACCGCGCCTCGCGGGACAGTGGTCGGAGTACACGCGCTATGCGCTGGAGAACTGTCGCGCCCAAGGCAAGCGCTGCGACCCGCGCAAGATGGGCGAGCGGGTCATGAAGCTGAGCGACGAGGACCTCGAGGCCCTCGCGCAGTACTACGAGAGCCAGAAATAAGGGGGGAGGGGACATGTCCGGCACCACACGCAGAAGCTTTCTCAGGTGCTCCGCCGGGGCCGCCGCCTCCCTGCTGGGGCTTCCCTCGATCCTGTCGGCCGGGCCACCCAAGGCCCGGGTGGTGATCGTCGGTGGCGGTTACGGGGGCACCATCGCGGCCAAGTACATCCGGATGATGGACCCCGGAATCCGGGTCACGCTCATCGAGAAGAACGGCCTCTACGTCTCCTGCCCGCTGAGCAACGAGGTCCTCTCGGGTGAGCGCGACCTCGATAGCCTCACGTTCGACTATCGGGGACTGAGTCGCCGCGGTGTGGCCGTCGTTCAGGACGAGGTCGTCGAGATCGACCCCGCCCAGTACTTCGTCCGCGGCAAGAGCGGCGGCCGCTACAACTATGACAAGCTGGTGGTGGCCCCGGGCATCGCCTTCCGCTTCGACGCCATCGAGGGGATGAGCGAGGCGCTGGCGAACGAGACGATCCCCCACGCCTGGAAGGCGGGCCCCCAGACCCAGCTGCTGCGCAGGCAGCTGGAGGCCATGCCCGATGGCGGGGTCTGCGCCATCGTTGCGCCCCCGAACCCCTTCCGCTGCCCACCGGGACCCTATGAGCGGGCCGCCCAGATCGCGCACTACCTCAAGCAGCACAAGCCCAGGTCGAAGGTGCTGATCCTCGACGCCAAGGATGCCTTCTCCAAGCAGGGCCTGTTCCAGGCGGGCTGGAAGGCGCATTACGGGGACATGATCGAGTGGGTCTCCGGTGCCGCCGGCGGCGTCGTCGAATCCATCGATCCCAAGGGCATGACCCTCTCGGGACCGGTGGAGGAGTTCAAGGCCGACGTCATCAACCTGATCCCCCACCAGAAGGCCGGTGTCCTCGCGCAGGAGGCCGGTCTGACCAACGAGACGGGGTGGTGCCCCGTCAATCAGCAGACCTTCGAGTCGAGTCTCCATCCCAACGTCCATGTCATCGGCGACGCCGCCATCGCCGGGGCCATGCCGAAGTCCGGCTACGCCGCCAACTCCCAGGGAAAGGTCTGCGCGGCGGCCGTCGTCGCGGCGGTCAACGGGCGCGAGGCCCCGGCCCCGTCCTACGTGAACACCTGCTACAGCATCATCGCCCCGGATCACGGGATCTCGGTGGCCGGTGTC
>JBAPYD010000755.1:0-4064 GCA_049284555.1 Chromatiaceae bacterium
GTCCTCGGCGTTGTAGTCAGACATGGGGATCCTTCGGTGAGGAGGGGAAGTCCCTGGTCACCCGCCAGGTGCAGCCCCTGGGTTTTGTTTGGAAAGGCGAAATTATACCGTAACTTCCCCGTCACCCGGCCCAGGGGATGCCCCTGAGATCCCGCTTTAGCTGCCAGAGATCAAGCCCCGCGTTACCATGCGCTGGGCCGCGGGGTGAGTCCCCAGTCTGGACCGCGGTCCTATCCTCCGTAACCCAAGCAGGACCTCCGGATGCTCGATATCGTTTGGATCGCGATCGCCTTCGTGCTCGGCCTCGGTGTGCGGCAGATCGGGCTGCCGCCCCTCGTGGGCTATCTGGTGGCGGGGTTCGTCCTGCACGGTCTTGGGGTGGAGGCCAACGAGACCATCGACCAGTTCTCCGACCTGGGCGTGACCCTGCTGCTCTTCACCATCGGGCTCAAGCTCAAGATCAAGAGCCTCGCCCAGCCTCAAGTGTGGGGCGTGGCGGGTCTTCATATGGCCCTGTTGGTCGCCATCCTGATACCCGCCTTGATGGTCCTCGACGTCCTGGGCGTGCCCTATCTGGCGGACCTGGATTGGCGCAGCGCGGCCCTGTTGGCCTTCGCCCTGAGCTTCTCCAGCACCGTGTTCGCGGTCAAGCTATTGGAGGACAAGGGGGAGCTTGGCGCCTACTACGGGACCATCGCCATTGGCATCCTGATCATGCAGGACCTGGCGGCCGTCCTCTTCCTGGCATTCTCGACCGGCAAGCTTCCAACCCTCTGGGCCCTGCTGCTGCTGCTCCTGATCCCCGCCCGCCCCTTGATCCTGAGGCTCCTGGAGCGATCGGGTCACGGTGAGCTGGTGGTGCTCTATGGTCTGACCCTTGCCTTGGGGGCCTATCAGGTCTTCGAGCTGGTTGGGGTGAAGGGAGACCTGGGTGCCTTGCTCCTCGGCATCATGGTTGCCTCCCACCCCAAGTCAAAGGAGCTGGCGGACGGGCTCCTGGGGTTCAAGGATCTGTTTCTCGTTGGCTTTTTTCTGAGCATTGGTCTGGGCGGGGCGCCGACCCTCACCATGGACCTCATCGCGTTGCTGCTCGTCCTGGTGTTGCCTCTCAAGTTCTGGCTGTTCCAGCGCTTGCTGCTCTGGTTTCGCCTGCGGGCACGCACCTCCCTGCTCGCGGCGCTCAGCCTGACCAATTTCAGCGAGTTCGGCCTGATCGTCATGGCCATCGGCGCCGATCTCGGCTGGATCGCGCCGGAGTGGCTGACCATCGGGGCGATCGCCCTGTCCCTATCGTTCCTCTTGTCCGCGCCGCTCAACGCCAAGTCCCACGAGATTTATGAACGATTCAGTCCCAGACTCTGCCCGTTGGAGAGCGGGCGACGGCTTCCCGCCGAGGCGCAGATCGACCCTGGGGACGCGGATGTTCTGATTCTCGGCATGGGCCGGGTGGGCAGCGGCGCCTATGATGCCATGACCCTGCAAAGGGGACGCAGACCGGTAGGCGTGGATGCGGACCCCGACGCGGTGCGTCGGCATCAGGAGGCGGGGCGCCGCGTCATACAGGGCAGCGCGACAGACGCGGACTTCTGGCACCGGCTCGACTACAAAAGGGGCAGCCTACGCCTGGTCCTGTTGGCGATGCCCAAGCTCTCAGAGAATATCTTCGCCGCCCGTCACCTCAAGAGCGAGGGCTTCGCTGGGGTCATCGGGGCCATCGCCACGTTCCGTGACGACGAGCCGGCCCTCCAGAGCGCGGGGGTGGATATGGTTTTCAATCTCTATGCCGAGGCTGGAGCAGGCTTTGCTCAGCATGTCTGCACCGGTTTCACCGGGTCGTCCAAGCCGGACGACCCACCAGCCGTCGGGTCCCGCTCCGCCTCCTAGTTCCTGATTTCGCGGGGCAGCCGGGCCCTAGGTGCCAACCGGAGGTTGGTCGGTGCGTCTGACGCGGTGGCTCGAGATGCCGGCGCCCTGAGCCGGCTTTGGCCCTTACCGGGCCTGGGACTGGTCGAAAAAAAAGGCGGCCATCGGCCGCCGAAGGACGCACAGCTAGGGAGGGTAAAAACGGTGCTCTCGATTCTTCGCCCGGTTCGAGTCGAAGCGATGCGGGTCGCTGCTGGAGCGAGTCCCGCGCCGCCCGTTGCCCAGTATCGTCCCTGGTTGGACTCCTGCCCGCCGAGAACCGATTCCCAGAACCCGTGACCGCGGACCGCCGGTACTCTGGCGTCGGGGCAGCTCGCCTGTTGACTCGCTTGAAGCTCTGCTACTGTATTTCCGAGACTCGGGGATCACTCCCTTGCCTCGTATTCTGATCATAGACGCTAGCACAAGTCCGGAGGCCACATGAGCCAACTGGTTCTCAAATCCGACGCGTTCCAGGACGGCGGCGAGATACCGACGAAACATAGCTGCGAAGGTGAGGACGTCTCGCCACCTCTGAGCTGGAGCGGGCTACCGGAAGGAACCCAGAGCCTGGTGCTGATCGTCGACGACCCGGATGCGCCGGATCCTGCGGCTCCACGGATGGTCTGGGACCACTGGATCCTCTACAACCTTCCGCCCGAGGCGGGGGGATTGGATGAGGCTGTCGCGAAGGAGCGCCTTCCTGAACGCTGTGGGGAGGGCATCAACAGCTGGGGGCGGACCGGCTACGGAGGGCCCTGCCCACCGATCGGCCGCCACCGGTACTTCCATCGGCTCTATGCATTGGACAGTTGGCTCCCCGAGGATCTCGGAACGCCTACCAAGGATGCGCTGCTTCTGGCCATGGAGGATCACATCCTCGCCCATACGGAGCTGGTCGGGACCTACTGCAAGCGCTCTCCATGAAATCAGACCGGGCAATAGGCGGCGGTCGCCTCCGGTTTCCAGCCCGCGGAGCACGGCGCGCAGAGGCGCGATCCCGGCCATGCCGAAGCCGATCGGCACGGCGGCGGCTGCCATTTGCGGCCGCCAGGGAGAGGCTCATCCAATGCCATCCTGGCATTCGGTTCAGCTTGCGCTTGGAGAGGCGCGACTCTCGAAGCGCCCCATGTTCCGTGGCTTAGTCCCCAACAAAACTGCCGAACGATCCCGCGCCCGCACGGGAAGCGCGGCAAATCAGGGCTTCCCTGAGCCGCCCCTGCCCCACCTCGACCTGTTCTGCCCCGATCCGCCCTGCTCACAGGGGGCGTTCGGCGCGCTCCGCCCCCCCTGCCAGGTACCACGCCAGGACGTCCTCCGCCCGGCCAGCCGTGACAAGGCGTCTCAATTCCTGCTCGAGGACGTCGGGGGAGGACAGGGTCATGAAGGCATAGGCGGGATCGGTCCAGAGGTGCACCTGCCGGCCACCAACCTCGACCCGCCGCGGGATCGGGATGGTCACCTGGTGTCGCAGGCTCACCCCCGCCAGGGCGGCGAGCTCCACGACGAAGGAGGAGCACTGGCGCCCGGTCAGCTGGAAGCGCTTGTGCTCTGGCAGCGCCGTGTCCAGGCGCGCGCGGATGGCACGGTATTGCGCCGCATCCAGGTCTAGCTTAGCGGCATAGGTCGGACGGACTCGCGCCTCGCTCGCCGGCTGCAGGGAACCGTTCCCATGGTCCCGCCAGAGATAGCTGATGGGATTGGGCTCCTGGCGGGGGTGGCGCCGCTGCTCCTCCGTAGGACTCGCGTAGCCGTACTCCGCCAGATCCAGCACACCGCGGAAGAACTGGATGCTCCCCTCCCCTTTGGGCGAGAGCCCCACCTCCACCACCCGCCGCCGTCCGTTCTCGATCCCGCTGAGCAGCACCCAGGAGTGACCCAGAAAACCACCCTTGAACCGGCTGCGCTTGTACAGGGAGCGCAGCAGGCTCTTCTCGTCCTGATAATCGAGCCCGGCCGCGTGGACGAGCAGGACGAGGTAATAGGGTGTCTCCCGCACCCTGGGCGCGCCGCTGAGCCCCCCGGCCTGGAGGTCGCGTAACCGTTCAGACCCTGCCCTGAAAAAGCAGCGGATTACGCGACAAAGCTAAATGAGTATGGCAAGATCCCGCGGCAACCGGAGCCGGTGCAGGAGCGCTGGCAGGCGCAAAATGCCCAACGAC
>JBAPYD010000756.1:0-15162 GCA_049284555.1 Chromatiaceae bacterium
GAACCAGCTGGTCGTCGACCCCGAGGATTGCTTCGACGATGACGACAAGGGCAAGGGCAAGGGCAAGGGCAAGGGCAAGGGCAAGGGCAAGGGCAAGGGCAATGAGGACTGCCAGTTCCTACCCCACATCATCAAGGATGCCAACGGCGATCCGCTGATCGACCAGACCCTGCACTGGGCGGCGCCCAACCAGGACTGCCTGGACGGTGAGGCGCGTACCGACTGCCGTGGCGCGAGCGATCAGCCCTATACCGGTCCGATCCCCATGGTCGTGCACGTGCACGGCGCCCACGTTGGGCCCGGTAGCGACGGTTATCCGGAGGCCTGGTGGCTGCCGGATGCCTCCGACATCGACTGCATCAACGTCTCCGGCTATCCGTCAACACCAAACCCGAACGACGACTACGATTGCAACGGCACCTTCTTCGAGAGCGCCGATGGGGCCGACACGCTGAACGCCCTCGGTGAGGGCTACTCGCTCGACAGTTATCCCAATGACCAGCCGACCACCACCCTCTGGTACCACGATCACTCCCTGGGCATCACGCGCCTGAACGTGTATGCGGCGGCTGCCGGCTTCTGGCTCATCCGTGACAGTGATGATGGGGAGACAGGTCTGATCTCGGGCAAGCTGCCGGGTCCCGCCCCGAAGCTGGGGGAGGATCCGAACTGCGTCAGCGATGATGATGGGAAGGGGCATGGCAAGGGAAATCGCAAGGGAAATGGCAAGGGCAAAGGAAAGCGGAAGGACAACTGCGTCCGGGAGGACATCCGCGAGATCCCCCTCGCCATCCAGCCGAAGTCGTTCAACGCGGACGGCACCCAGTTCTACCCGGCGGATCGCGCATTCTTCGAGGGTCTCGGCACCGGGTCGATCTTCGCCGACAACACGGATGTGAATATCCCATTCCTGCCGCAGAGCACCTCGGATATCGCCCCGGTCTGGAACCCCGAGGCCTTCTTCAACACCATGGTGGTCAACGGCCGCACCTGGCCGCAGCTGGAGGTGGCCTCGGAACGCTACCGCTTCCGGGTGCTGAACGCCGCGGATTCGCGCTTCCTGAACATGGCACTGTTCGTCGTGAACCCGGACGGCAGCCTGGGCCAGGAGATCCCCTTCTACCAGATCGGCGCCGAACAGGGCCTGCTCCCGGCCGTCGTTCGCATCGAGACCGGCTTCGCGACGCCCCTGCCGGGTGACGGCAGCGATGTGGGCAGTGGCGTGACCCCCGTGTCGGGAACCTTCGACGAGCAGGCCCTGCTCGTGGGTCCGGCGGAGCGTGCGGACGTCATCGTCGACTTCAGCGGCCTGGCGGATGGCACTGTCGTGCGCATGATCAATACCGCGCCGGACGCCCCCTTCGGCGGTTTCCCGGACGTGCCGGCCGACCCGGCCACCACCGGCCAGGTAATGCAGTTCGTGGTCGACGCGACGCTCAATTCGCCCGGCGGCGATCCCAGCACCACGGCCGCCTCCCTCGTGCTCGATACCAACCCGGGCGGCGTGGCCAAGCTCGGTGTCCCCGATGCGGTCCAGAATCTCGCCCTGCTGGAAGAGGAGTCGGCGCTGCTGTGCGTGACCATCGACGCGGTGACCGGTGTGATCGACCTGGATACGACCTCCGTGCCGCCGGACTGCAACCCCGATCTGGGCTCCGTACCCTTCGGTCCGAAGGCCGCCGTGCTGGGCGTCGATGGCTCACTGGGCGGCACGGTCCAGCTCTGGGACGATCCGATCGCTCAGAACCCGAAGCTCAATTCCGTCGAGGAGTGGGAACTCTGGAATTGGTCGGCTGACGCGCACCCGATTCACCTGCACCTCGTGAAGTTCGAGGTGGTGAACCGCGAGATCATTGGCGGCGCAGTCCGTCCGCCCGAGCCCTGGGAGGCGGGTTGGAAGGACACGGTCATCGCCTACCCGGGCGAGGTGACCCGCGTGAAGGCCCTGTTCGACATCCCGGGTCTCTACGTCTGGCACTGCCACATCCTGTCTCACGAGGACAACGAGATGATGGTTCCTTACTGCGTCGGCACGCCGGGTACGGATTGCCCGATCGAGCTCTTCTAACGGCAGCTTGAAGGGATAGAGAGCCATCCTCCGGGATGGCCGTGGCAAGGCCGCCTTCGGGCGGCCTCTTTTTTGCCTCGAACCGTGAACGAGCCGGTGTGGTTACGGCGATACGGGACCTCGATGCCCCTCGTCTGGTCGTTCATCGCCGATGATGACGAAAGGCCGGTCCCCGATAGGGACAGACGTCCGCGGCGTCACCAGCGCCTGAAGCATCTCGAGCCAATCTTCTCCGCCGATTCTCGGCATTCGTGAGCGCCGTCACGGTAAATCGCCAAAATGTCATGACAGCCCTGCCAGATTGGCAGGGGCCCTGTGTGTTTTGGCAGATTGTTTCTTCCTTCATGTCACCCCCGTCGGCCGGCCTCCGGGATCCTCGGTTTCTATAACTTGCGGGATAGAAAGCGTTCTCAATCTCCCCGGACCTTGTTGGCATAAACCCTGCATGGAAGGCAGCAGCGGCTCGGCGGTGAAACCAGAGCGGTCAATCAGCCCATACAACCGGGTACCCGACTGGACGCCGCATGCCGCCTTGTTATGCGTCGCGGTTACGCGTCGCGCTACCAATGAAGATGCAATTCGGAAACAAATTGGAGGGCAACGATGATCGACCGCAACGTGAAGCGAGATCCCCGGCATTGGGGGATCGGGCAGAAGCTATTTCTGCTGACCCCCCTGGCTCTGGCCATGTCTGGCGCCCAGGCGCAGGCGCTGCCGGGCGGCACGCTGGACCCCACAACGATACCGAAGTACGTCAGCGATCTCGTGATCCCCGGGGTGATGAAGAAGTCCGACGCTCTAGACAAGGACTATGAGATCGCCGTGCGTCAGTTTAGGCAGCAGATGCTGCCGACCACGGGCTGCGACCCGGCGGTGCAACCTCCGGGAAGCTGCACCAGGCGCGGCTCGTTCAGGCCGACCAAGATCTGGGGCTATGGACCGAGCTCCGACGTGCCGCCGAGTGTGGCGCCGGTTCCGGCCGCCGAGTCCCAGTTCAACCACCCCTCCTTCACCGTCGAGGTGGAGCGCGATCAGACGGTCGTGGTGGACTGGATCAACGACCTGGTGAACCAGAATAGCGAGAACTACCTGCGCTACGACAGCATCGGACTCCCGATCGACCAGACCCTTCATTGGGCGAATCCTGGAGCGGACTGCCTGGACGGCATTCCCCGTACCGACTGCATGGGGGACTCCGACCAGCAGTATCGGGGTCCGGTCCCCATGGTCACCCACGTGCACGGCGCCCACGCCACGTCGGAGAACGACGGCTACCCGGAGGCCTGGTACCTGCCTGCCGCCAACAATATCAATTGCGTCGACCCTGCGGCGGCCCGGGGAAACCGCAATTGGGTCTGCGAGGGTACCCTGGCTAACGGCTTCGGCGCCCCGCCGAACGTCGGTGGCGGCAAGGCGACCTTCACCTACCCGAACGACCAGCCCTCCACCACCCTCTGGTATCACGACCACTCCCTGGGTGTGACCCGCGCCAATGTCTATGGTATGGGCGCGGGCTTCTGGCTGATCCGCGCGCCGGGCGGCGGTGAGGACGGCCTGGTGCGGGGCACCTTGCCCGGACCGGCCCCGGCCTATGGCGAGGACCCGAACTTCGTCGCGGCGGACCGCGCCAAGGTCCGCGAGATCCCGCTGGCCATCGCGGACAAGGCCTTCAACTCGGACGGCTCGCTCTTCTTCCCCGCCAACCGCGCCTTCTTCGAGGGTCTGGGCGACGGGCAAACCTACGACCAGAACGCCAACGAGGGCCTCCTGATCCCGTTCCTGCCGTCCGCGAACTCCGACATCTCTCCGGTCTGGAACCCGGAGGTCTTCTTCAATACGATGGTGGTCAACGGCAACACCTGGCCGAAGCTCGACGTGGAGCCGGAGCGTTACCGCTTCCGCCTGTTGAACGCCTCCGACTCCCGCTTCCTGAACCTGGCCATGTTCGAGGTCAATCCGGACGGCAGCCTGGGGCAGGAGATCGCCTTCTACATGATCGGCGCCGAGCAGAGCCTGCTGAGCAAGGTGACCAAGGTCTGGACCGGGTGCAAGACCTGGCTGGGTCAGGGGCAGGATAGCTGGCCGGTCGTGGCGGGGAACTGCCCGACCACCGACTTCGGCAACTGGTTCGCGGACGACCCCGCGGAGGCCCTGCTGATGGGCCCTGCCGAGCGTGCCGACGTCATCGTCGACTTCACCGGCATCCCCGCGGGCACCAAGATCCGCATGATCAACACCGCCCCCGACGCCCCCTTCGGCGGCTTCCCGGACGTGCCAGCCGACCCGGGCACCACCGGGCAAGTGATGGAGTTCCACGTGATCGCGGACGATCCCGCCACGGTGGACAGCAGCACGCCGCCGGCGCAGCTGCGGATCTCCCTGCCTGATCTGGCGGACTGGAACGACACCAACGTTGCCCTGACCCGTGACCAGGCCCTGCTGGAGGAAGAGTCGGCCCTCATCTGTGTCACCGTCGACGCAGTCAGCGGCGTCGTAACCTGGGACCCGAACTCGGTGCCCCCGACCTGTGATCCGGTTTTGGGCTCGTTTGCCTTCGCTCCGAAGGCCGCGGTACTCGGCGTGGATGGACGCAACGGCGGTCTCGTCCAGCTCTGGGACGATCCCATCTCCTCGACCCCGACGGTCGGCACCCAGGAGCTTTGGCAGCTGTGGAACTGGTCCGCGGACGCGCACCCGATCCACATCCACCTGGTCAAGTTCCGCGTGATGAGCCGCCGCGTGATCGGTGGTGCATTCGAGTCCGCGGAGCTGACCGAGCAGGGCTGGAAGGACACGGTGATCGCCTATCCGGGCGAGGTCACCACCGTCCGCGCCAAGTTCGACATCCCGGGCCTGTACGTCTGGCACTGCCACATCCTGTCCCATGAGGACAATGAGATGATGGTGCCGTACTGCGTCAACAACGCGGATGGGTCGCCTGGACCGGGCTGCGCGGGACTGTAAGCCACGCGGATCGACCCTCGGAAGGGATCCGAGATCGTGGGGCCGCCCTCGGGCGGCCCCTTTTTCGTGTAGGACCGCCCGGATGGGTGGGTCGCCCTTCTGAGCTGGAAAAACTCCGCGTATACTTGTTCCGCGCGGAGGTTGCGATGAGTCAGGTGGCCCTGTGTCTCGACGAGGAGACCTCGGAGCGGATGATACAGGCCGCGCAGCGGGACGGGGTAAGCCAAAGCCAATGGGTGGCCGGCTTGATCCGGGAGCGCACCCGCACCGATTGGCCACCGCAAGTTCGAGCGCTGGCGGGCGCTTGGTCGGATATGCCCCTGTCCGAGGAGATTCGGGTCGCTGCGGCCGGCGACGCGCATCGCAAGCCGCTCTGATGTTCGCTCTTGACACGAACAGCTTGATCTAGCTTTTCGGGCGCCACGGCCGATCCCTCACCCCGCCCTCTCCCAGTGGGAAGGTGTCGCAAAGGGTAGCCGGCGCGGTTCTGTCGCGACGCAGGCCGGGGGAGGCTCGTCGGCGAACTAACAACTTGCGTGCTTATCCCCTCACCCCAACCCCTCTCCCCTCCGGGGCGAGGGGCTTTTGCGACACCCTCAAGTGGGAGAGGGAGAATTGGAGTGCCCTCCCGGCGCGACTTTCGGTAAGTCCGACGGGGCGAATCCATCCGTCAACTGGAGGGCCTCCCTCGCCACGTCCGGCACCGCTCCTCGCACAGCGGTTTTGATATGCTTCCAAGCTTTCCCGGACGGCCGTTCCGCCGGGGAGGCACCGTCCGAAATGACAAGTATCGACAGGCCCGTGCCGTGATCCATCGATGGGTGCGGAGTCGCGGGGCACCGTACAACCCGATCGCTCGACAACAAGACCGGAGATCGTAATGCGAAATCATTCCACCATCCTGCCCGTACTGCTGACCGGACTGATCGCGGGTGCGGCATATGCCGGG
The DNA here is from genome assembly GCA_049284555.1 of Chromatiaceae bacterium. GTDB lineage: Bacteria > Pseudomonadota > Gammaproteobacteria > Chromatiales > Chromatiaceae > Thiodictyon. The sequence continues at coordinate 5,982 of JBAPYD010000756.1, forward strand.
GAGGCGCTGAACCTGGAGGACGAGGGGGCGCGGATCAGCTACAGCCTGGGCTACCAGATCGGTGGCGACTTCAATCGCCAGAATGTCGAGATGAACCCCGCCGCGGTGGTTCAGGGCATCCAGGACGCCCTCTCCGGCGCCGAGCCGAAGATGTCCCCCGAGGAGATCACGGCGACCCTCTCCGACCTGAAGCAGAAGATCGTGGCAGACCAGAGAAAGCGCTCGGTGGAGCGCGAGCTGGAGCTCGAGGCCGAGGGCGAGAAGTTCCTCGAGGAGAACGCCAAGAAGGAGGGCGTGGTCACGACCGAGAGCGGCCTTCAGTACAAGGTGATCCAGGAGGGCACGGGCAAGAGCCCGGGTCCCGAGGATCAGGTGACGGTGCAGTACCGCGGGCGCCTGGTCGACGGCAAGGAGTTCGATAGCTCCTACAAGAAGGGCAAGCCGGCCACGTTCCGGCTGAACGGGGTGATCAAGGGCTGGTCCGAGGGGCTGCAGCTCATGAAGGAGGGCGGCAAGGCCGAGCTCTATATCCCGCAGAAGCTGGCCTACGGAGACCGCGGGCCCCTGGGGCACCGGGCCCTGATCTTCGAGGTGGAGCTCCTGTCCGTGGGCGAGCCGCCCGCGGAAGCCGCGTCACAGGGGCAGGCCGAAGGTGCGCCCAAGGCGGGCGAGTAGGGGGCTGTCCAGGGGATAGGGTCGGCCGCTTCGGTGGGGTAACCCCCGTCCCGGCCGCCCTGCTCGGTAGGCGCTGCCCGTGGGTCCGAGCCGGCGCCCAATCCCTGGCTGAAGCCGAGGGTTCCCGTTGCCCGCGGACCCATCGCAGATCCGCTGGCCGAAGCGCGCCCGCAAGCCCTTCCCGGAAGGATCGGGATCCACCAGCCGCTCTGCGTCAACATCGACCCGACGGGCGTGTTCACCCTGGTACCCGACTCGGTGCCGCCCGAGTGCCTCAACGGGGGGAGTGCCCTTCGGTCCCAAGGCCGCGGTGCTCGGCGTCAATGGCCGTAACGGCGGTACCGTGCAGCTCTGGGATGACCCGATCGGTCAGACCGTCGCCCTTGACGACGCGGAGAAATGGGCGCTCTGGAACTGGTCCGCGGACGCTCACCCGATCCATCTGTACCTGGTCAAGCTCCGTGTGATGAGCCGGCGGGGAATCGGCGATTCCTTCGAGGGTGTGGAGCTTACCGAGCGCGGCTGGAAGGACACGGTCATCTCTTACCCGGGCGAGGTGACGACGGTGGCGGCCAAGTCCGACATCGCGGGCCTGTACGTCCGGCACTGCCATATCCTCGAGCACGAGGACGACGAGATGATGGTGCCGTACTGTGTCGAGGACCCGAATAACGGGGTGGACGACTGGCCTCCCGAGCTGTTCCGAGGCCGGCTTTGAGGATGCCCATCGGCCCCTGGGCCGGTGGGCGTCGATAAGCATTGAGGCCGCCCCCGGGCGGCCCTTTTCATCGCGGCCTGGGCAAATGGGTGGGTTGCCCTTCTGAGTTGTCAAAGCCCAGCGTATACTTTCGCCGCTCGGAGGCTCGATGAGCCAGGCGACCTTGTATCTGGACGACGAGATGGCAGAGCGCGAGCCGCTCTGATGTTCGCCCTCGACACGAACAGCCTGATCGACTTCTTCAAGCGCACGGGGGCGGCCGGCCGCCTGCTGGCGACCGCGCCCGCCGAAATCGTTGTCCGGACTATCGTTCTACGCGAGCTCGAGCTCGCCGGCTTCGCCTCTCGCAGCGTACAGGAAGTCCAGCGAGTCCCAGACCTCAAGGTCGTTGATTGGTTTTAAGGTCGTTGATTGGTTTTGAAGTTGCCGAAGCCCGTCCTTGGTAAGCCTGCTGGCGGAGCCACGGCGACCGCATTTGCCAGGGGCGTATCGCTCGCCCGGGTACGGCACTGCTCTCCCCGGCGCTTCTGTTTTCCACGGGGAGTTTGCCTGGCGGCCTCGCTCCGTCGGGGAGGCGCCGCCCAGACCAATTCCCCTGCACAACACCGCGCCGTGCTTCGCTGCCAATCTGATCGCTCGACAACAAGACCGGAGGTTCCAATGCGCAACCCTTCCACCATTCTGTCCCTGCTGCTGGCCGGCCTGGTCGCGGGTCCGGCGCTGGCGGAGGAGACGCCGCAACTGGAGGCCCCGACCGCCCGCACCAGCTACAGTCTGGGTTACCAAATGGGGCAGGACCTCAAGCGGCAGGACGTGACCATGAACCGCGAGGCCCTGACGCGCGGCCTCACGGACGGCCAGTCCGGCGCCGAGCCCCAGATCGCACAGGACGACATGAAGGCGTTGCTCGCAGAGGTGAAGCGGCGCATCGTCGCCAACATGCAGAAGGTGCGGCAGGCCGAATCGGCGGCCTTGAAGGAGGCGGGAAGCGCCTTCCTCGAGCAGAACAAGTCGAAGCCCGGCGTGCAGACCACCGAGAGCGGCCTGCAGTACAAGGTGATCACCGAGGGCAGCGGGGACCGCCCAGGCCCGACGGACAAGGTTCGGGTGCACTATCGCGGCACGACCGTGGGGGGCCAGGAGTTCGACAGCTCCTACAAGCGCGGCGAGCCGGCGGAATTCGCCCTGAACGGCGTCATCAAGGGCTGGGGCGAGGGCCTGCAACTCATGCGCGAGGGCGCCAAGTACGAGCTCTACATCCCCTACGAGCTGGCCTACGACACCCGCGGGCCACTGGCCTTCCAGGCGTTGATGTTCGAGGTCGAGCTTCTGGACGTGAACCCCGAGCCTGCGAAGGTCGAGGCCGCCGCCGATGCGGATGCGGGAGCCGCCAAGCAGTGAGCCAGGGACTGGGCCGCGCTCGTCCACCGTGCCCCGAGGCGCGTGAATGTCGGGGCGCTCCACGTTCGTGGGCCTAAGGCCCTTGATAGAACACAAACATTGATTGGGCGCGGTATTCCACCAAGCGGTCAGTCAGAAGGGCGCGAAGCCGCCCTTCCTTTGGCACAACACAGATGGAGTGAACGCATCATGAAAGGGGCTCTTGTACTCGCCGCCCTCCCCATCGGTCTCGCAGCCGTTCCCGTCTTCGCCGAGGAGCCCTTGAAGCTCGAGGACGAGAACGCACGCATCAACTACAGCGTCGGCTTCCAGCTCGGGAGCGACTTCAGGCGGCAGTCGTTGCCCATCGATATCGATCTCCTCGTGCGCGGTGCCGCCGATGCCCTGGCTGACTCCGAGCCCCTGATCAGCCCACAGGACATGCGCAAGGAGCTGACGGACCTCCAGAAGCGGGTGGCGGCGGAGAGTAAGGCCCAGGCCGAGCAACGTGCCAAGGAGCAGCGCGAGGCCGGCAAGGCCTTCCTCGAAGAGAACAAGACGAAGGAGGGCGTGCACGTCACGGAAAGCGGCCTCCAGTACAAGATCATCGTGCCCGGGACCGGCAAGCAGCCGGGTCCCACGGATACCGTCGCGGTCAATTACCGCGGCACGCTCGTTGACGGCACCCTATTCGACAGCTCCTACAAGCGCGGCAGGCCATCCTCGTTCCGCCTGGACCGGGTGATCAAGGGTTGGACGGAGGGTCTCCAGCTCCTCAAGGAAGGGGGGAGGGCGCAGTTGTTCGTTCCTTACGAGCTGGCCTACGGAGACAGCGGCCGGCTGGGCAACCAGGCGCTGGTCTTCGATGTGGAGCTGCTCGCCGTGGAGGAGGCGAAGCCCGAGGAACAGGGCGAGCCATCGGGCGGCGCGAGCCAGTAAGGCGAACGGTGGATTGGGCCGCGCTCATCCACCCCATCACAGGCAATTGAGGTCACGAAGGTCGGGCGGCGTCCGGATCACCTGTGGCGCTTGACGTCTGGGCGTGGACACTTTGGATCAGGCTGCTCCAATGGGACCCATCAAACCGTATCTTTGTCGGTCGTCTATCCCGTGTCGCTGGCTGCTCGCCATCGGCACCTTGCTGATTGCCCTTGCCCTCACCGCCGGGTGTGACCGCGGGGACGACGCCCCGCCCGGAGAAGGCCATTCGCACGCGACCTATGTCTGTCCCATGCACCCGGAGGTGGTGCGGGACGAGCCCGGCCGCTGTCCCATCTGCGGCATGGACCTGGTCGCCCGCACCGCCGAGGCGGGCGAGGGCGCCCACGCGCACGGGGAAGGCCATTCGCATGCGACCTATGTCTGTCCCATGCACCCGGAGGTGGTGCGGGACGAGCCCGGCCGCTGTCCCATCTGCGGCATGGACCTGGTCGCTCGTACCGTCGAGGCGGGCGAGGGCGCCGACGCGCACAGGGAAGGCCATTCGCATGCGACCTACGTTTGTCCCATGCACCCGAGCGTGGTCCGGGACGAGCCCGGCACCTGCCCCATCTGCGGCATGGATCTGGTGGCCAAGCGCGGGGAGGATTCCGGCGACGCGCGCCCGGCCGTCACCCTCGGTGCCGCGGTGGTCCAGAACATGGGTGTGCGCACGGCGCGCGTGGAGCGCGGAACCCTGTGGAAGTACATCCGCACCCAGGGCACGGTGACCTACGACAGCGACCGGCTCATCCAGGTCCACGCGCGCACGCCGGGCTGGATCGAGAACCTCTATGTCCGCACCGACGGGGTCCGGGTCGAGCGCAAGGACGACTTGGCGGACTATTTCTCGCCCGATGTCCTGTGGGCGCAGCAGGAATACATCGCGAGCCTCGAGGACGCGGAGCTCGATTCATTCGGGGGTAGCGGAGCAGCTCAGGACCCGACCCAGGTCTACAGGGAGCGGGCGGCGGTCGACATGCTGCGTTACTTCAAGGTGCCGTCCATGGATGTCATGGGCCTGCAGCGGAGCATGGAGCCCCGCTCGATCGTGCCGATCAAGGCCCCCCAGGGTGGCGTGATCATCGAGCACAACGTCCGGGAGGGGATGTTCGTGACGCCGGCGACCAACATGTTCACCATCGTCGACCTCACCGAGGTCTGGGTGATGGTGGATGTCTTCGAGCATCAGATGGCCTGGGTCACGCCGGGCCTGAGCGCGGAGCTCACCACCCCGGCCTACCCGGGCCGCGTCTGGGAGGGCAGCGTGGCGTTCGTCTACCCCGAGGTGAGCCCCAGGGCCCGCACCCTGCGCGCACGACTGGAGTTCAAGAACGACGACGAGGCCCTCAAGCCCAACATGTTCGTCGAGGTGGTGATCTACGGCGGCCCGAAAAGGGATGTGCTGGTCCTGCCCCGGGAGGCCCTGATCCTGAGCGGCGAGCGGGAGCTGGTGGTCAAGGCGCAGGGGGAGGGGCGCTTCCAGCCGGTGGAGGTCAGGACCGGGATGTGGCGCGATGAGGAGGTCGAGGTGCTGTCCGGTCTCTCGGAGGGCGACGAGGTGGTGGTCTCCGGCCAGTTCCTCATCGACTCCGAGTCGAACCTGCAGGCCAGCTTCCGCCGCATGGGCGAGTAGCCCGCCGTGCCCGCCCGACTGATCCGCTGGTCCATCGAGAACCGCCTGCTGGTGGTGATCGCCAGTCTGGTCCTGGCCCTCTGGGGCTGGGCCTCCCTGAGGCAGATCCCGCTGGACGCGATCCCCGACCTCTCGGACGTTCAGATCATCGTCCGCACCAGCTACCCGGGTCAGTCTCCGCGGGTGGTGGAGGACCAGGTCACCTATCCGATCGCCACCACCATGCTGGCCGTGCCGGGGGCCCGGGCGGTGCGTGGCTACTCTTTCTTCGGCGACTCCTACGTCTATGTCATCTTCGAGGATGGCACGGACCTCTACTGGGCGCGAACCCGGGTCCTGGAATACCTCAACCAGGCGGCCGCGCGGCTCCCGGCCGGTGTGCAGCCGCGCCTGGGTCCTGACGCCACCGGGGTCGGCTGGATCTACAGCTATGCCCTGGTGGATCGCTCGGGGCACCATGACCTGTCCCAGCTTCGCAGCCTCCAGGACTGGTTCCTGAAGTTCGAGCTCCAGACCGTCCCCGGGGTCGCCGAGGTGGCGAGCGTCGGCGGCATGGTGCGCCAGTACCAGATCGTGGTGGACCCGGAGAAGCTTCGGGGTCTGGGCATCCCCCTGGCCCGGGTCGTGGACGCGGTCGAGGGGGCAAACCGCGAGGTCGGCGGCTCGGTGATCGAGCTCGGGGAGGCGGAGTACATGATCCGCACCCGGGGCTATCTCCGGTCGCTGGAGGACATCCGGGACATCCCGCTGCTGGTTACGGACGACAACATCCCGATCCTGCTGGGGGATGTGGCCCATGTCCAGGTGGGTCCCGAGATGCGGCGTGCCGTGGCCGACCTGGACGGGGAGGGGGAGGTGACGGGCGGCATCGTGGTCATGCGCCACGGGGAGAACGCCCTCGACACCATCGCCGCGGTGAAGGAGCGGATCGCGTCCCTCGGGGCGGGTCTGCCGGAGGGGGTCGAGATCGTCGAGACCTATGACCGCTCCTCCCTCATCCAGCGGGCCGTGACCAACCTGAGCGACAGGCTGATCGAGGAGTTGGTGGTCGTCGCCCTGGTCTGTCTCCTGTTCCTCTTTCACCTGCGCTCCGCCTTCGTGGCGGTGGTTACCCTGCCCCTCGGTATCCTGGTGGCCTTTCTCGTCATGCGCTACCAGGGCATCAACGCCAACATCATGTCCCTCGGGGGCATCGCGATCGCCATCGGGGCCATGGTGGACGCCGCCATCGTGATGATCGAGAACGCCCACAAGCACCTGGAGCGGGCGGGCGACGGGATCAGCCCGGAGCAGCGCTGGGCGATCATCGGGCGGGCCGCGGAGGAGGTGGGGCCGGCGCTGTTCTACTCGCTCCTGATCATCACCCTGAGCTTCCTGCCGGTGTTCGCCCTGGAGGCCCAGGAGGGGCGGCTGTTCTCGCCGCTTGCCTATACAAAGACCTATGCCATGGCGGCGGCCGCGGGGCTGTCGGTGACCCTGGTGCCGGTGCTGATGGGCTATTTCATCCGGGGGCGCATCCCGCGGGAGACCAGCAATCCGCTCAACCGCCTGCTGATCCGGGCCTACCGGCCTGCGCTTGGCAAGGTGCTGGCCTACCCCAGGGCCACCCTGGCCGTCGCCCTCGCCGCGACCCTGAGCCTCCTGCTCCCGCTGCACGGGGTCGGGGGCCTGATCGAGCCCCTGAAGTGGCCCCTTCAGGTGGTGCGTCCCCTGGCCCCCGCGGCGGTGACACCCGTCATCGGACAGATAGAGGACTGGCAGGCGGGCCTCGCGAAGGGCTGGATGCGCGTCTTCGATGGGGTGCCAGTGCTGGGCGGCCTCGGGCGCGGGCTCGGCTCCGAGTTCATGCCGGAGCTCTTCGAGGGCGACTTCATGTACATGCCGACGACACTGCCCGGCCTCTCCATCGGCAAGGCCCAGGAGCTCCTGCAGCAGACCGACCGCCTCATCCGCACCGTCCCGGAGGTGGAGCGGGTCTTCGGCAAGATCGGGCGGGCCGAGACGGCCACCGACCCGGCCCCCCTGACCATGATCGAGACCCTGATCCAGCTGAAGCCACGGGACGCGTGGCGCCCGGGGATGACGGTGGCGGGCCTCATCGCGGAGCTCGACGCCACGGTGAAGTTCCCAGGCCTCACCAATGCCTGGATCATGCCGATCAGGACGCGCATCGACATGCTCGCCACCGGGATCAAGACGCCGGTGGGGGTCAAGGTGGCCGGTCCGGATCTGCGGGAGATCGAGCGCATCGGCCGCGAGATCGAGGAGGCGCTGGCGGACGTGCCGGGCACCCTGTCCGCCTATTCGGAGCGCGTGGCCGCCGGGCGTTACATCGAGATCACACCCAAGCGGCGCGAGGCGGCCCGGCTCGGACTCAACGTGGACGACATCAATCAGCTGGTGAGCGCCGCCGTCGGCGGCATCAACATCACCCAGACGGTGGAGGGCCTGGAGCGCTATCCGGTGAACGTGCGCTTCCCCCGGGAGCAGCGGGACGATCCGGTGAAGCTGAGGGAGCTTCCCCTGGTCACCCCGGACGGCGCCCAGGTGCCGCTCTCCCAGGTGGCCGAGGTGGCCGTCGTGGAGGGGCCGCCGATGATCAAGAGCGAGGACGCGCGGCCCAACGGCTGGATCTTCGTCGACATCCGCGGCATCGACCTGGGGAGCTATGTCGAGAACGCCCGCCGGGTCGTCAGCGAGCGGGTCAGCCTGCCGCCCGGGTACTCCATCACCTGGTCCGGTCAGTACGAGTACATGCTGCGCGCCCAGGAGCGGCTGCGGCAGGTGATTCCGCTCACGCTGGCGGTGATCTTCGGCCTGCTGTACCTGACCTTCCGCCGGGTGGGGGAGGCCGCCCTCGTGATGCTGTCGCTCCCCTTCGCCCTGGTGGGCGGCTTCTGGCTCATCTGGTCCCTGGGCTACGACCTGTCCGTCGCGGTGGCGGTGGGGTTCATTGCACTGGCGGGTGTGGCCGCGGAGTTCGGCGTGGTGATGATCCTCTATCTGGACAACACCCTGAAGCGCTACGCGGAGGAGGGGCGCCTGTCCAGCGTATCCGACCTCAAGGCGGCGATCATGGAGGGGGCGGTGCTGCGCGTGCGCCCGAAGGCGATGACGGTGGCGGTCGTCATCGCCGGATTGCTGCCCATCATGCTGAGCGCCGGTACGGGGTCCGAGGTGATGAAGCGCATTGCTGCCCCCATGGTGGGGGGCATGATCACGGCGCCGTTGCTCTCGCTCTTCGTGATTCCGGTGATCTACCTGCTCTGGAAGCAGCGGGCGCTGAAGCTCGGATGAGCCCGGGTCGCCCCGGGCCGCATGCCTATTCGGCGGCGCCTGCGGCGTCCCCCGCCGCTGCCGCTGGCTCGGTGCCCACCGGATCGGCGGGTGCGACAGGCTCCACGGGCTCGGTCTTCTCGCCGGTCGCACTGTCCCCTTCGACCTGGTCCGGGCCATCCGCCTTCACCTCCGTATAGTCCCTGGGCACGCGCAGATGCCCGGGGGGCAGGGCCGCGGTGGATACGGATTGGAGGCTCAGTGTCTTTCCGCGCTTGATGTCACGGCTGCGCACCGAGATGAACTGCTCGTCTTCGGTGGCGGCGCCGAGCCAATCGAGATTGCGTTCCCTCGCCATGACCAGCAGCCGGGCCAGGGTCCGCAGCTCGCGCTCGGTGATTCCCAGGGCCGCCTTATTGGCCATGCAGTGCTCGATGGCTGGCTCCCCGTCGATCAGCTCTAGGATGACGCGGCAGGACACCCCGGCGACCTCGTCGGTCTTGGGGGTCGGCTTGAAC
>JBAPYD010000757.1:0-2732 GCA_049284555.1 Chromatiaceae bacterium
ATATCGCGTATTACATGCCTACATTATGGGTCCGAATCAACTATTTCTCAAATTGTTTCAGGACGTTGGTGTTCTAGCTGGCTGTAAGATCCGCCGGGTATCCTGCGCGACCAAACGCCACCGCCCCTTTGTGGGGCCAGGATGAAACATCGGTATGAGCGCCGGGGCAGTTTCAGAGGGGCACAAGCCCGATCCTGTCCGTCTTTCCTCCCCTTCCTCCCCCATTCCCCCGAAGTCGGTGCGCGATCCGCGGCTTGACGTCCTGCGCGGCCTGGCACTGGCGATGATCTTCATCAACCACGTGCCCGGCAATGTGTTCGAGAACTGGACCAGCCGCAACTTCGGCTTCTCGGACGCCGCCGAGGGCTTCGTCTTCATGTCCGGCGTGGCGGCGGGGCTGGCCTATTCCGCGGGCTTCCGCGCGGCGCCCTTTTGGCCCGGGATCGCGCGGGTCTGGGGGCGGGCCTGGACGCTGGTCCTTGTGCATATGACGGTCACGGTGATCGCGCTCGGCATCTCCGCCGGGGCCGCGCTGTTCTTCGGGCTGACGGGGATGGTCGAGATCAACAATATCCCGCCGATCCTTGCCGATCCGTTGGCCGGGTTCCTCGGCCTCGCGACGCTGGAGCATCAGCTCGGCTACATGAACATCCTGCCGCTCTACGCCGTGCTGCTCGCGGTGACGCCGTTGCTGCTGCCATGGGCGATGCGGGCCCCGCTGTCGTTGGTCGCGGCCTCGGTCGCGGTCTGGCTGGTGGCGGGGACGTTTCGCATCGCGCCGCCGACCTATCCAACCCAGTCGATCTGGTTCTTCAATCCCTTGTCATGGCAGCTCCTGTTCACGCTCGGCCTCGTGACCGGGGTCATGGCCAAGGTGCAGGCGCGGTTCGTTCCGGTGAGGCGGGATCTGGTTCTCTTGGCGGCGGCCGTGTTGGCGGCGATATTCGTCTGGGCGATCGACGACCCCCTTGGCGCATGGCTCAACGAGCGGATGTTCGCCCTGCGTGACGGGCCCGCCCCGGCATTCCTCTTCGATTACGACAAGACCTTCGTTTCGGGGCCGCGCCTGCTGCATTTCCTCGCCCTGGCCTATCTACTGTCGGCCCTGCCGATCGTTCGACGGGTCTGCGCCTCGAGGGGCCTTCGCTGGCTGGAGGTGCTAGGGCGGCACGCGCTGACCGTCTTTGCACTCGGCACGGTGCTGGCCTTCGTGGCGCAGGCGCTGAAGATGGCCGCACCGCGCGGCGGGGTGGCGCTGGATGCGGCGCTGATGGGGACGGGGCTCGGCATACAGCTGGCCGTCGCATTGATCCAGGAACGGTCGCGGGTGCGCTGAAGGTGTCGCTTGCCGCCGCAGCATCCCGAGGCGAAATGAAAAGTAGAAAAGGGACCAAAATCGAATTCCGGACGGAAACACTCCGTCGTTAAGCCCGGACTTCGCGCGCTCTTTGCGTCGAGTCCCGCTGATCAGATCCGGAATCTGAATGCGGCGACGATCAGCTCTCTCGTGCCCAGGGTCTGGGGGTTGGGCAGTACCGCGTCCCGGGTCTCCCGCTCAACTGTCCACTCCCCCGCTTTCGGGGCGACGGACAATATTGCAATGCGCGCCCAAGGAGCTTTGGAAAGTCACAAGTCCAGACCCGACCATCTTTCCTCACTCCCTAGAGAGAGAGCAGGATCGCGAAATAGTGGCTGATGCTTCCGGCCAGGACAAACAGATGCCAGACGCCGTGGCCCCAACGCCAGCGGTCATCCAGCCCATAGAACAGCACGCCAACGGTGTAGAAGAAGCCACCCGCGACGAGCAGTCGGAAGCCTAGCGGGGGCAGGGCAGCAATGATCGGATTGAGAGCGAACACGATGAGCCAGCCCATGATCAAATAGATCGCCACCGACAATAGGCGCCCCCCGTCGCCGCGCAGCGTATCGATGGTGATGCCGAGCAAAGCCAGCCCCCAAACCGCACCAAACAGCCACCACCCGGTCGCTCCACCAATGCCTACCAGGCTGAAGGGCGTATAGGTACCGGCGATCAAAAGGTAAATCGCGTGGTGGTCCAGAACCCGAAATACCCGTTTCGCCCTGCCCCCAACCCATGATAAAGGGTGGAGAACAGATACAGCAGGAACAGGGTGAACCCGTAGACCCCGAAGCTCACGATGCGTATCGCCCCACCACCGCCCCCGGCAATCGCCACCAACACAGCGGCGCCGCTCAAGGCTAGCACCGCACCGACAAGATGAGAGATACTGTTGAAGCGCTCGCCCTGGTACATCTCTGAACTCACCTTACGCCGACAATTCCTTTAGTCAGATTGGGCAGGCCGGAACCGGTTCAAGCATAGCGGCGGGTCACCATTGAACTGACTCCAAGACCGATCTCGGAATTAGGTAAACCGTCCCCGAAACTTGGGCTCAACCAACTGGGCGGCACTCGCCTGATCTGCGGCGTTGGCATTCTCAAAGACACACCCAACCGGAAGCGCAAGCGCAGAAATGAGAAAAACCGCCGGAAGAGATAACCAGCAATTGCTAGTAAGAGGCATACTTTTAACCCCTATCGTATATGAACAGTCAAGCTCGGCATCGCTTTCCCACGCATCGTGGCGTAACCGTTCAGACCCTGCCCTGAAAAAGCAGCGGATTACGCGACAAAGCTAAATGAGTATGGCAAGATCCCGCGGCAACCGGAGCCGGTGCAGGAGCGCTGGCAGGCGCAAAATGCCCAACGAC
>JBAPYD010000758.1:0-5362 GCA_049284555.1 Chromatiaceae bacterium
CGTGCGGCCCGCGCCCGGGAGATCGGCGAGCGGATCCGCGGGAGCGGCGGCCGCCTGCCCGACATCCGGGCGGTGCTCTACCCCTATCAGGTGGAGGGCGTCGCCTTCCTGGCTGGCCGGGGCCGCGCCCTGCTGGCCGACGACATGGGTCTCGGCAAGACGCTCCAGGCCATCGCCGCCGCCTACTGGCTGCACCGCCATGAACAGGTGGAGCGGGTGCTGGTGGTCTGCCCGGCCTCCCTCAAGCGCCAGTGGTCCCGCGAGATCGCCAAGTTCACCGGGGCGGAGGCCCAGGTGGTGGAGGGGCCCGTGGCGGCCCGCGCGGTCCAGTACCGCAAGGGGACGGGCTTCTACGTCATCAACTACGAGCTGGTCCTGCGGGACTTCCTGCTGATCAACGAGACCCTGGCCCCGGACCTCCTGATCCTGGACGAGGCCCAGCGCATCAAGAACTGGCGGACCAAGGTCGCCTCCGCGGTGAAGCGGATCCCCACACCCTACGCCTTCGTCCTCACCGGCACGCCGCTGGAGAATCGCCTGGAGGACCTCTACAGCCTGATGCAGGTGGTGGACCCCCGGGTCCTGGGTCCCCTGTGGCGCTATCTCGTGGACTTCCACATCACGGACGAGCGGGGCAAGGTGCTGGGCTACCGCAACCTCTCGGAGCTGCGGCGACGCCTTGCGCCGGTGATGCTCCGCCGCGACCGCTCCCTGGTGCGCGATCAGCTCCCGGAGCGCATCGAGCAGCGGCTCGATGTGGCCCTCAGCCCCAAGCAGCAGGGGATCCACGACGAGGCGGTCGCCACCGCCGCCCGCCTCGCCCAGATCATGAAGCGACGCCCCCTCACCCCCGTCGAGCAGAACCGCATGATGGCGGCACTTCAGCAGGCCCGCATGGCCTGCGACGCCGCCGGCCTGGTGGACAAGGAGACCGAAGGCTCCCCCAAGCTCGACGAGCTGGAGACCATCCTGGACGAGCTCTGCCGGCTTTCGGGGCTCAAGGCGGTGGTCTTCTCCCAGTGGGAGCGCATGACCGAGATGGTGGAGCAACGGGTCCGGCGTCTCGGCCTCGGCTGCGTGCGCCTGCACGGCGGCGTGCCCAGCGCCAACCGCGGCGCCCTGGTTGACCGGTTCCGGGAGGACGACTCGGTGCAGGTCTTCATCTCCACCGACGCGGGGGGCGTGGGGCTCAACCTGCAGTGCGCCTCGGTGCTCGTCAACCTCGACATCCCCTGGAACCCCGCCGTGCTGGACCAGCGGATCGCCCGCATCCATCGGCTCGGCCAGAGCCAGCGGGTCCAGGCGATCCTGCTGGTGGCCTCCCAGTCCTACGAGGAGCGGGTGCTGGGGCTGGTGCAGGGAAAGCGCACGCTATTCGACAACGTGGTCGATCCCGGGGCCACCGAGGACGTGGTCGGAGTCTCCCGGCGCCTCGCCGAGGTCCTGGCCGAGGACCTGGCGGAGACCGCCGAGCCGGAGCACGAGCAAGCGCCCGTTGCAGCCTCGGCGGGCCCCGCCGAGGCCGAGGAGACAACCGGGGAGCCCGCCGAGGAGCCGGCCTCGCTTGCCGGCCCGACGGAAAGAGCGGAGGACCAAGTGGACGCCCGGGGTCTGCCCGCGGAAGAGGTGCGCCGCTGCGTCGTCGTACTGCAGGAGAGCTTCGGGGCCCGGATCGAGCGCATCCTGGCGAGCCGGGGCGGACTGCTGGTCGTGCTCGACCACGTCGACGAGGCGGCGGACCAGCTGGTCCAGCGGATCTCGGATCGGGTCCCGATCGCGCTCATCGACCGCAGGACCCTGGCCGCTCTCCAGCGCCTCGGGGCGGGCTCCCCCGTGGCGGAGACCGAGACCCTGTTCGAGACCCCGGGCCCGTCGGCCGCCGACCAACTTCATCCCCTCGCGCGGCAGGCGCAATCGAAGCTCGAAGGGGCCCGGGTGCTCCTCGCCCAGGTCCAGACCGGCGCCCCGCTCGGCGGGCCCACCACGGAGCTGCTGCTCGGCGCCCTGCTGAGTGCCGCCGCCCTGCTGACCGGACGCGACGAGGCCCCGGCACCCAGGGAGGCCGGCATCTGGCTCTATGGGGACGCGATTCCGAAGGGTGTCATCGACCAGGCGGACGCGGCGCTCACGATGCGTGCCATCGCCCTCGCCCAGGCCGGGAGCTCGGTCCCCCCGGCCCTGCTCCAGGACCTGGCCGCCGATACCGAGACCTTCGTCCGGCGCGTCATCGAGCGGGCTTGACCGGGGCCTCCCCGGACTTGGCCTCCTCCCACAGCCGCTCCATCTCATCGCGCACCCCGGGCCCCGGCTCGATCCCCTGGTCCTGGAGCCCGGACTCCACCCGGGCGAATCGCCGCTCGAAGCGATGGTTGGCGGCGCGCAGGGCCTGCTCCGCGTCCACCCCCATGTGGCGCGCCAGGTTCACGCAGGAGAAGAGCAGGTCGCCGATCTCGTGGACCCGCTCCGTGGGCTCCGCGTGGGCCGCCAGGGTCGCCCGGCACTCGTTGAGTTCCTCCCGGACCTTGTCGAAGACCCCCTCGATGGCGTCCCAGTCGAAGCCCACCGTGGCCGCTCGCCGCTGGAGCTTCTCCGCCCGCACCAGGGCCGGCAGGGCCTGGGCGACGCCGGCAAGCAGCCCACCGTCGGCGAGTCCCTTGTCCGCCCGCTCGACGGCCTTCTCCCGCTCCCAGTTGGCCCGCACCGCCGCCTCGTCCTTCAGATCCAGGTGACCGAAGACGTGGGGATGACGGCGCACCATCTTGTCGCAGATGACCCGCACCACGTCCGCGAAGTCGAAGGCCCCCTGTTCCTGCGCCATCCGCGCATGGAAGACCACCTGGAACAGCAGGTCCCCCAACTCCTCCCGCAGGCCCACCAGATCCTCGTTCTCGATGGCCTCCGCCACCTCGTAGGCCTCCTCGAGCGTGTAGGGCAGGATGGTGCGGAAGGACTGCCGAAGGTCCCAGGGACAGCCGCCCTCCGGGTCCCGCAGGCGGGCCATGATGTCGATCAGGGTGTCGATGGTCGGCGGGTCCTGCATTCGACCTCCGTTGAAAGCGATCAGGCGTAGCGGTTGAAGACGAGCCCCAGGAGCACCGATCCGATCCCGCCCCAGACCCAGTAGGCCCGTGGGATACCGATGATCTCGCCCGGGCGCGTCTGGGAGGGGTCCCTCAGGATCGCCCAGAGGTGCGGGCCCGCCATCAGCCAGGGCAGAAAGCCGAAGAGGGTCGGCACCCCCAGCCACAGGGGAACCGGCTCGTGCCAGAACAGGGCCACCGCCAGCGCCGGCCAGAGCAGGATGTAGGCGGCGGTCAGCCGCGCATCCGGCGATTTGTCCGCGGTGCGCGCAAAGGCCAAGACGGCGGCGACGCCCCACAGGGCGGCGATCAGGACGATGACGAGCCTCACCTGGACCCGGCCCCCCTGGCGCCATCGGGCATCGCCCGGGGGCACCCGATCGTGGGCCTTGCCAGCGACCCCCGCCGGCGTCCCGGGAACGCGCGGCCACACGGCACCATCGCGTCCCTCAGAACTGCCCGGTGCGCAACAGCACCAGGGTGCAGGCGGCCTCGAAGGGGATCTGCGCGGCGCGCAGGGCCAGCTCCAATGCGTGGGACTCGGTACCGGGGTTCAGGATCACCCGGCCGGGCCCGAGGTCGACGATCGCCTGGATCTGGGACTGCACGCGCTCGGGTCCGATATAGAGGGTCAGCGTATCCACCGGCCCTCGGATCTCGGCGAGCGAGTGGACCACCGGGATACGGTCGATGCGCTGGGCCTTGGGGTGGACCGGGATCACCCGAAAGCCCTTGTCCTGGAGCAGCCGCACCGCCTGATACGCGTAGCGGACCGGCTTGGGGCTGGCCCCCAACACCACCACCGTGCGATCTTCCGGCTTGCGAGTCCCGTGCACTTTCCGTCCACTCCACGCGCCGAGCGGCCAGCCGATACCGCGGCAGCAGCGCTCGATAAGGCGTACAGGGTAGCGGAAGTGCCAGGAGGCGGTCCACGAGATCCCGGAGACCGGACTCCCTCACTGCACACCTCCTCGTCTGAGGGCCTCGACCAGGCCACCCACCCCGGGGGCCGGGCCCCGCGAAGATGGACCGCGAGGCCAGGCGATCCATGGCTGCAGCCCGAGGGGCGGCGCCCCCTTCGGAAGCAAAAGTCGAGACCCGGACCAGGGCGCGCCAAGCGGCCACCGCCCAGGCGTCGGAGAAGGCCGAGAATTGACAGACGAGCCCCTCGCCAGGATAATCCCGCGCTCTACGATGCACAGCCCCGTGCATTCAACGGTCGATCGGTCCGCAGGCATGCGCGACTGGACAAAGCCACCACGGACGGGGCCCTTCAATCAGCGCCCGTAGCTCAGCTGGATAGAGTACCTGGCTACGAACCAGGTGGTCGGGAGTTCGAATCTCTCCGGGCGCGCCATATTTTCAATGAGTTAGGCGATTTCCCCGCCTGTCGTCGAAACCCCAGCGTGACTGAATCGTGACTCGCCGCCCTCGATGGCGGCGAGCGCGCTACGTGCGTTCTCGGGGGCCAGGTGCGCGTAGCGCTCCGTCATCATGACCGTGCTGTGCCCCAGCACATCCCTGACCTTGGCGAGCGAGACTCCCGCTTGAACGAGCCACGCGGCACAGGTGTGCCTCAGGTCGTGGAAGCGGAAGTCGCTGATGCCCGCCCGCCGACACGCGGTCGCAAAGCTGCGCTGCACGCTGGCGATTGCGTTCCCTGATGCGTCGCTAAACACCCACGGGCAGTCGGGGCAGTTTGCCTCACGGTAGCGGGACCGTTCGATCACAGCCTCCAGGGCCCGCGCGTTCAAGGGTACCGTCCGGCGCTTTCCGGACTTCGTGTGTCTTCCCTCCAAGTAGACGAGCCTCGCCTTCAGATCCACCCTCGACCACTCGAGTGCGAGCAACTCGCCACGGCGCATCCCCGTGTGCAGCGCGAGCTGAATGAGGGGCGCAAGATGCGGCGCCATGGACTCCTGTCTTGCCGCCGCGATGAGGTCGCTCGCCTGCTCCGGGGTAAGCCAACGCAGCCGTCCCTCCGGCTCCTTCAGCATCCGTTCCGGAACCGGGTTGGGTAGTCGCCATTCCAGGGTCTTGACGGCGTAGTTGATCGACGCTGACAGCACCTCCAGCTCCCGGTTGACCGTGCTCGCAGACACCCCGTCCCCAAGACGTTTTCGAACATATAGGGCGACCTCCGCGCCGGATAGAGATTCCATTTCCATCCCGTCGAAGTGCTGGCGAAGGCGTCGCACGTGCATTTTCACCGTCTCCTCGCTGCGCCGCCGTCCCGCGGTGTCGCGCAGATAGGCAACCATCAACTCGTCAAAGGTATGCAC
>JBAPYD010000759.1:0-2234 GCA_049284555.1 Chromatiaceae bacterium
GGGTCTCGAAGCCCAGCGCGTTCAGCTCGGCGACGATGGCGCGGAGCGCGACGGGCTCGTCATCGACGATGAGGATCGTCGCCGAGTGCTGCTGGGTTTCGGGTAACATCCGACGCTTGTTCTGCTGGGGCCGACGATTTTCTTCGCCGCGCCCGGGCATCGTCAATCCGCGCCCGCCACCGCGCGCCGCCGGCCGCCATCGAGTCCATGAGGCCCAGTAAGACGATTCCGGTCAGATCCGTTCTGTGGCTGCTGTCCATCCTGTTGTGGCCGTCTCTGCTCCAGGCGCAGGGATCCCCTGAGATTGCGCTGAGCCAGGCCGAGCGCGACTGGCTGGCCGCGAATCCCGAGATCCGCATCGGCAGCGACGCCCATTGGCGGCCCTTCGTCTGGCGCGAGAATGACGGCAGCGCCGCCGGCATCGAGGCCGATCTGGCCGCGCGCATCAACGCCCTCACCGGGGCCAACATCCGACTGGTGCTGGGCGAGTGGGCCGACATGGTGGCGCGCGCCGAGGCCGGTGAGCTGCATGGCCTGGCGGCCTCCGCCACCCATGCCGAGCGGGCCGAGCGCTTCCTGTTCAGCACCAGCCCCTACAGCACGCACAAGTTCATCTTCACGCGCCAGGGCGGCCCCATCGCCTCGATGGATGACCTGTCGGGGCGGCGCGTCGGGGTCCTGCGCGGGAATCTGTCCGACCTGAAGTTGCTCGACGCCAGGCCGGCCATCGTCCAGGTGGAGTTCGACAGCCCGTTGGCACTGGCGGTGGCGGTGCAGAACGGCGAGGTGGATGCAGCCATCTCCAGCGCCAACCTGCAGTGGACGGCCACCGAGAACATGCTGGCGGACCTGCGCCTGGCGTTTCCGGTGCCCGGCAGCCGGATCGACCTGCGCTATTCCATCCTCAAGCAGCACGCCCCGCTGCTCGGCATCGTCGACAAGGCGCTTCATGCCATCGACCCGGCCGTGATGATGGAGATGCTGCGCAGGTGGGGCAACGAGGAACAGCCCAACATCCCGCTCAGTGCGGATGAGCTGGCCTGGCTGGAGGAGAAGCACACCGTCCGCGTCCGCATCGGCGATCACCCGCCCTGGGAGATCAACCAGCCCGAGGCCCAGGGGATGGCGGTCGACTACCTGCGGATCATCGGCAAGCTGTTCGGCATCGATTTCCGATTCGTTCCCGCCGCGGACTCCTGGGCCGAGGGATTCGAGGACATGGCCGGGGCGCACCGCGACTATGATTTGCTGCCGGCGGCCAAGCGGACCGACGCACGTCTGGCCACACTGGCCATGAGCGAGGACTACCTCACGTCCCCCTGGACGATCTTCACCCGCAAGGACACGCGGGACATCCACGATCTGAACGACCTGCGTGGAAGGACTGTGGCCGTCGAGCGCGACTATGTCATGCAGGGGCTCTTGGAAGCAACGGAGCCCGCCATCGTCCTGTCCATTCAGGAGAGTACCCGGGATGCGCTGCTGGCCGTGTCGAGCGGCACCGCCGACGCCTATGTCGGCAACCTTCTCGTCACCGACTACCTGATGCAGGCCGATGGCATCGTCAACCTCAAGGTGGCCGGCCCCAGCCCCTTCGGCGAGCACAAGCAAGCCATGGTCACGCGCAAGGCGTGGGCTCCCCTGATCTCGCTGATCGACAAGGGGCTGAACGCCATACCCGCCGAGCAGCACATTGCCATTCGTCAGCGCTGGCTGGCCTCGGTGGCCAACGGCGGCATGCAGGCACCGCTGGATCTCAGCGGCGAAGAGCGTGCCTGGCTTGCGGCCAATCCGACTATCCGGGTGGGCGCCTATGCGCTGCCGCCCTACATCCAGGAACAGAACGGCCAGGTGGACGGTTACCTGGTGGAGCTGATGCGGGCCATCGCGGCGCGCGCCGGACTGCGGGCCGAGTTCCACTTCCTGCCACTCGAGCAAGTCAAGGAAGGCACCGAACGGGGCACGCTCGACGCCACCCTGGCGGTGAATCCCACCCCGGAGCGGGGGCAAGTGCTGTTGTTCTCGCAAGGGACCGCCGACTTCACCCTGAGCGTCTTCGCCCGCAAGGAGGCCAGGGACATCGCGGGGGTGGAATCCCTGGCGGGCAAGACCCTGGCCACCTATCCCGGGTATTCCTGGAACGCGAGGTTTCCCGAGGCCCTGCCCCACACGCGCATCGTCACCGCCGCAGACGTGGAGGGGATGTTCCGTATGGTCGCGTCCGGCGAGGCGGA
>JBAPYD010000760.1:0-3656 GCA_049284555.1 Chromatiaceae bacterium
GTAGAAGAACACCTGGTCGCCGATGCGCATGGCATCGCGCATCAGGTTGCGTGCCTGGTAGTTGCGCACCCCGTCCCAGGGCTCCCCCGCGTCGCCGCGGGCCGCCAGGTCGTCGATGCTGAAGGCATCCGGTTCGGACTTCATGAGCCAGTAGGCCATGGGCTGATCCCTCTTCGCCCTGCTCACTCGGCCCCGGGGCGCTGCCCCAGACCGGCGGCCAGGTGATGGAAGTTGACGAGCCGCTCCGGCGCGATCAGTCCCGACGACTCCGCCTCGCGCAGGGCGCACCCGGGCTCCTGCTGGTGCCGACAGTCGGAGAAGCGGCAGTGGCCCAGATGAGGTCGAAACTCCCGAAAGCCCCATTCCAGCGCGGCGCGGTCGATGGCACCGAGTCGGAAGCTGCGAACCCCGGGGGAGTCGACGAGCCAGCCGCCCTGGGGAAGCCGGTAGCAGGTCGCCGCCGAGGTGGTGTGACGGCCGAGCCCCGTCGCCTGGGAGAGTCGGCCGACCTGAATCTCACGATCCGGCAGCAGGGCCTTGACCAGGGACGACTTGCCCACGCCGGACTGGCCCACGAGGATGCTGGTCTCCCCGGTCAGGGCCTGGAGGAGGGCGCCGATGCCGCCGGCTGCCCGCAGGCTCGTCCACAGGACGGGGTAGCCGATGTCCGCGTAGTGGGCGAAGCGCCGCCTGAACAGCGGGGACTCGTCCTCGTCCAGGAGGTCCATCTTGTTGGCGACGATCCGGGCCTTCACGCCCATGAGCTCGGCGGCGACGAGGTACTGGTCGACCAGGTAACCGCTCGGCTCCGGACGGGGGGCGATGAGGATGACCAGCTGGGTCAGATTCGCGGCGAGGGGCTTGTCCCGGCCAGCGTAGTCGGGGCGGCTCAACACCGTGGACCGGGGCTGCAACGCGGTGACCACGCCCTGACCGTTATCGGTTCGCTGCCAGACCACCCGGTCTCCGCACACGGGCTCTCCGATACGGCGCCGGGCGAGACAGTGGTGGACCCGGCCATGAAGGTCCTCCACCGCCAGGTTGGCCCCGTGCCTCACGACCACGAGACCGGCCTCGGGGGGCGACTCGTCGGCCGATTCGTCGGAGACCTGGGCGAGCGCGGCGGTGGTCCGTTCGGCCAGGCGCCGGCGACGTCGCTCCTGGATGGTCTTGATCCGGGCGATCTGGTGCTCGGACAGGCGCCTCCGCGGCATGGGCCCGAGGCTCGACTCATTGCTCCGGCATGAGGCGGTAATACTCCCGGTTCAGGTAGCTGGTCATCGCCGCGATGTCCTCGTCGAACCAGCGCAGACCCAGGGCCGTCTCACAGCGACGCACTTGCCGCCCGAGCCCGTCGTAGGACGTCACCTTGCGGTCGGCGCGGGTGTAGATGTCCGTGCCATGGCACTTGACACAGTTCTGCTCATGCAGTGCATGGGCATCGACCGCCTCGTCCCCGGCATAGGCGCCATGGATCGCGAGCAGCAGGGGCAGGGCGAGGACAGTGGGTGCGAGTCGAGGGTGAACGATAGGCATGGCCTGGCTCCGTTGACGGGATGGCGGGGGCATTCTACGGCCGGGACCTGGGGTGCGCACCGCGGTTCGCTGATAGACTCCGACACCGGGCCGACCGGCCCGGCAAGCAGGGGAGATCGGCGGTGGCGGTCAACGAGAACAATCTGATCTGGCTGGACCTGGAGATGACCGGGCTCGACCCCTTTACCGACCGTGTTCTGGAGATCGCGACCCTGGTGACCAATTCCAACCTCGAGGTCCTGGCCGAGGGCCCCGTGGTCGCCATCCACCAGACGGCGGAGGTCCTGGCCGGGCTCGACGACTGGAATCGCCAGCACCATGGGGCGTCCGGCCTGCTGGACCGGGTACGGGCGTCCCGGGTGGACGAGGCGGGCGCGGAGTCCCTGACCCTGGGGTTTCTGGCCCACCATGTCCCGGCCGGGTCGTCGCCCCTGTGCGGAAACAGCATCTGCCAGGACCGGCGCTTCCTGGCGCGCTGGATGCCGCGGCTGGAGGCCTATTGCCACTACCGAAACCTCGACGTCAGCACCCTCAAGATTCTGGCCCAGCGTTGGGCCCCCGAGGTCGCAAACAGCTTCAAGAAAAGCGCGCAACATCTTGCCCTGGAGGACATCCGAGAATCCATCGGCGAGCTGCGTCACTACCGGGCCCACCTGCTCCGGGTCTAGGGAAGCCGTGATCCGCCGCGCTTCCCTAGTGCGCCCATAAAGACAACCTTGGGGGCCCGATCCCTCTGGCGTGGTAAGGTTTAGGGTGCAGCGGCGCCCATGCCACCCCCTTGCTGTCCATTGGGGCGAGCGATCCCAATCAGGCCCCCGCGCCCTGCGTGAGTCCCATCAGAATATTCAATGCGCTCCGCCCGGAACCGCTGTCCCGCCGGGCACCCGCGGGTGGAGCCGAGTCATCTAGGAGAGGCAGAACATGATCAAACCCGTAGGCTCCGACCAGTTGCAGCCCCTGTTCGTCTACGATCCCGATCGGCACCACGAGCTGATGCGCGAGGCGGAGACCCTGCCCTCGGTGGTGATCAGCTCCCAGGCCGCCGGCAACGCGGTCATGATGGGGGGTGGGTATTTCAGCCCCCTCAAGGGCTTCATGAACGTGGCGGACGCCGTCAGTGTGGCCGAGACCATGCGCACCACGTCGGGTATGTTCTTCCCGGTGCCCGTCCTGTGCCTGCTCGAGAGCGCCGCGCCCATTGGCGACGCCAAGCGGATCGCCCTGCGGGATCCGAACATGGAGGGCAACCCGGTGCTGGCGATCATGGACGTGGAGGCCATCGAGGAGGTCTCCGACGCCCAGATGGCCACCATGACCGAGAAGGTCTACCGCACCCAGGACCCCGAGCACCCGGGCGTGGCCACCTTCAACAGCCAGGGGCGCGTGGCCGTCTCCGGTGACATCCAGGTGCTGCACTTCTCCTACTTCCAGGACGACTTCCCGGACACCTTCCGCACCGCGGTGGAGATCCGCAACGAGATTGCCGAGCGTGGCTGGAAGCGGGTGGTCGCCTTCCAGACCCGCAATCCCATGCACCTGGCCCATGAAGAGCTCTGCCACATGGCCATGGATCGGCTGAACTGCGATGGTCTGGTGATCCACATGCTGCTGGGCAAGCTGAAGCCGGGTGACATCCCGGCCCCCGTGCGGGACGCGGCCATCCGCAAGATGGTGGAGCTCTATTTCCCACCGAACAGCGCCATGGTCACCGGCTATGGCTTCGACATGCTCTATGCCGGCCCGCGGGAGGCGGTGCTGCACGCCTATTTCCGGCAGAACATGGGCGCCACCCACTTCATCATCGGTCGTGACCACGCGGGTGTCGGTGACTACTACGGGGCCTTCGACGCCCAGACCATCTTCGAGGAAGAGGTGCCCGCCGGTGCGCTGGAGATCGAGATCTTCAAGGCGGATCACACCGCTTACTCGAAGAAGCTCAACAAGGTCGTCATGATGTGCGAGGCCCCGGATCACACCAAGGAGGACTTCGTGCTCCTCTCCGGGACCAAGGTGCGCGAGATGCTCGGCAACGGGATCGCCCCGCCCCCGGAGTTCTCCCGTCCCGAGGTCGCTCGAATCCTGATGGACTACTATCAGTCCCTGAAGTAAGACTCAGGAGG
>JBAPYD010000761.1:0-8059 GCA_049284555.1 Chromatiaceae bacterium
GCCCAGGGCTGGATCGCCTGGGTTATCGTCATCTTGATCAGTATCCCGTTCGCCCTCTGGGGCATCCAGTCCTATCTGGGCGTGGGCTCGGAGATCGTGGTGGCCAAGGTCAACGGGGTCGAGATCAAGGAGCAGGATCTTCAGCGGCGTGTCCAGCAGGCCCGTATCCAGCTGCGGGAGCGCTTGGGCGCGGCCTACGATGCCGCCCAGCTCGACGACCGGCGGCTGCGCCAGGAAGTCCTGGATGACATGATCCGCGAGACCCTGCTCCTGGACGTCTCGGACCGGCTCGGGTTCCGGGTCTCTGACCAAGAGCTGCAGGCGCAGATCCTGGCCGAGCCGGCCTTTCAACGGGGGGGGCAGTTCGACAAGGCCCTCTACGAGCAGATGTTGGAGCTGCAGGGGCTGTCGCCCGCCTTGTATGAGGCCCAGCTGCGCCAGCGCCTGGTGGGGACCCAGATGGTGCGCGGGGTGGTGGGAAGCGAGCTCGTGACCACGGCCGAGCGCGAGGCCTACCAGCGGCTTTCGGATCAGCAACGGGAGCTGACCTGGCTGCGGATCCCGGCGGCCCGCTACGTCGAAGACTCGCCCATCACCGAGGACGAGATTCAGGCCTACTACTCGGCCAACACCGCGCGTTTCCAGATCCCGGAGCAGGTGCGCCTGGAGTACCTGGTGCTGGACGCCAACGCCCTCGCGAGCGGCGAGACCGTTAGCGAGGATGAGCTGCGGCGGGTCTACGAGTCGGAGCAGGCCCGCTTCGGGCAGCCGGAGCGCCGCAAGGTGCGCCATATTCTGCTCCCCGTGCCCCAGGACGCGGACGAGGCCCAGGCCCAGGCGGTGCTCGAGGAGATTCAGGCGGTGCGCGAGCGCATCCAAGGGGGCGAGCCCTTCGAGGAGGTCGCAAAGGCCGTTTCCAAGGACCCGGGTAGCGCCTCCAACGGCGGATCCCTTGGTGAGATCGAGCAGGGCATGATGGACCCGGTCTTCGATCAGGCCGCCTTCGGCCTGGCGGCGGGCGAGCTCAGCGAGCCCGTCCGATCACGTTTCGGTTATCACCTGATCGAGGTGCAGGAGATCGCCCCGGCCCGGATCAAGCCCTTCGAGGAGATCCGGGAATCGCTGACCCAGGAGCTGGCGCGCCAGAAGGCGGAGTCCCTCTTCTACGACCTCGGCGAGCGGCTTGCCAACGTCGTCTACGAGAACCCGGACAGCCTCAAGCCGGCGGCCGAGGAGCTGGGCCTGACGATCCAGCAGAGCGACTGGATCGCTCGCACCGGGGGCGAGGGCCTGCTCGGCCATCCCAAGGTGACTGCAGCCGCCTTCAGCGAGGAGGTGCTGAACGAGCGTCACAACAGCGATCTCATCGAGCCGGAGAAGGAGGTCCTCCAGGCGGTCGTGGTTCGGGTGATCGACCATCGGGAGGCCTCGACCCGTCCCCTCGACGAGGTTCGGGACGAGATCGTCGCGGCCCTGCGACAGGAGCGGGCCCGCGAGGCCGCCCTCCAGGCCGCCGAGTCCGGGGCGGAGAAGCTCCGCGGCGGGGCGGATTGGTCCGCCGTCGCCGGGGAAGACAAGCCGGAGGAGCCGGGGTTGGTTGGGCGCAGGGATACCAAGCTGCCCGTCCCGGTGCGCACGGTTGCCTTCACCCTGCCGAATCCGCCGGAGGGTCAGGCGAGCGTTGGAACCGCCGCCCTGGAGAATGGAGACGCGGCCATCGTTCGCGTCTCACGGGTGGAGCCGGGGGAGGTCACTGGGCCCGGCGTGAACGAAACGAACCTGGATCGCTCCCTGCTCGGTCAGCTCATGGGGCGGCAGGCCTCCGAGGCGGTCCTGGACGACATGGAGCAGCGGGCGAAGATCGAGCGTAAGCCGGTCGGAGAGCCCGCCGAGGGCTGACGGGGTCTGATCCGAGGGGGAGGCAGACCCGGGTGCCGGCCGGCCCCGGGGGTCAGCCCAGCCCGAGGATGTGATAGCCCGTGTCCACGTAGAGCACATCCCCGGTGATACCGCTCGCGAGGTCCGAGCACAGGAAGGCGGCGGCGTTGCCGACCTCCTCGATGGTGACATTGCGACGCAGTGGGGTGCGCTCCTCCACCTGCTTCAGCATCCCACGGAAGTCCGAGATGCCCGCCGCCGCCAGGGTGCGGATGGGGCCCGCGGAGACGGCGTTGACCCGCGTCCCCTGAGGCCCGAGGGAGGCGGCCAGGTAGCGCACATTGGCCTCCAGGCTGGCCTTGGCCACCCCCATGACGTTGTAGTGGGGGACCGCCCGAACGGCCCCGAGGTACGTCATGGTCACCAGGGCCCCGTTGCGGCCCGCCATCAGGGGACGGCTGGCCTTGGCCAGGGCGGCCAGGCTGTAGGAGCTGATCTCGTGGGCGGTGGAGAAGCCCTCCCGGGTCACCGCGTCCACGTAGTCTCCTTCCAGCTGCTCCCGCGGAGCGAAGGCGATGGAGTGGACGATGGCGTCGAGCCCGTCCCATTCCCCTGCCAGTCGCCCAAAGGTCTCCTCGATCTGGGCGTCGCTCCCCACGTCCAGGGGCAGGCAGAGGTTGGAGCCGAGCTGGGCGGCCATCTCCTCGACGCGCCTCTTGAGCTTGTCGTTCTGGTAGGTGAAGGCGAGCTGCGCCCCCTCCCGATGTATGGCGGTCGCACAGCCCCAGGCGATGGAGCGGTTACTTGCGACCCCGGTGATCAGAACCCGCTTGTCGTTCAGAAATCCCATGTATGCTCGTCTCTTGTCGATGGTGGGGCGTTGGCCGCGCTTGGGGCAGCCGCTTTCGGGGGGGCAGGGCGTCGTGCGATGATGACCCCGCGATGCAAAAGGGCAACAGTACAGAAACTCCTAAACGAGTGAAAGGGCGGGTATCCGCCGTCCCCTGGGCCTGGTGCCTCTGGGTCCTCCTGCCTCCCTTGCTCGCTGGCTGTGGTCCGGCCCCATGGAACGATCCCTATCCACATGGCCAGGCGCGGCAGAACCTGTTTCATAGCTCCTTCGACGAGCGGCCCAAGCACCTCGACCCGGCGCGGTCGTACAGCTCCAACGAATACGCCTTTCTGGCCCAGATCTACGAGCCGCCGCTCCAGTATCACCTCCTGCTACGGCCCTATCGGTTGGTGCCCCTGTCCGCGACCGAGGTGCCCGAGCCCGCCTATTTCGACGGGGATGGGAATCCGCTCCCCCATGACGCCGAGACAGGTGTCATCGCCTACAGCGACTACCTGATCCGCATCCGGCCCGGCATCCGATTCCAGCCCCACCCGGCCCTTGCGCGGGACGCCCATGGGGCATTGCGATACCACGCGCTGACCCCCGGCGACCTCGACGGCATCAACAGGCTCAGCGACTTTCCCGAGACAGGCTCCCGCGAGCTCACGGCCGAGGACTTCGCGTATCAGATCAAGCGCCTCGCGGCCCCCTGGCTGCACTCCCCCATCGCCGGGGTCATGGGGACCTACATTCGGGGCTTCGCGGACCTGGCCCAGCGGCTGGAGGCGCAGGCACCCAGCGACCCCGTCGCCCGGGTTCAGACCCTGCGCGAGGCGGTGATCGAGGGGGTGGAGGTCCTGGATCCATACAGCCTGCGAATCCGGGTGAACGGCAAGTATCCTCAGTTCGCCTACTGGCTCGCCATGCCCTTCTTCGCGCCCTTGCCCTGGGAGGCGGAGCATTTCTACGCCCAGCCGGGCATGGCGGAGCGCAACATCGTGCTCGACTGGTACCCGGTGGGCACGGGTCCCTTCATGTTGAGCGAGAACAACCCCAACCTGCGGATGGTCCTCAGCCGTAACCCCAACTTCGGGGGCGAGGCCTATCCGAGCGAGGGGATGCCCGGCGACCGGGAGGCGGGGCGGCTGGTGGATGCGGGACGACCCTTGCCCCTTATGGACGGCGCGATCTTCAGCCTCGAAAAGGAGGATATTCCGCGCTGGAACAAGTTCCTGCAGGGCTACTACGACAACTCCGGCATCGCCTCCGATGCCTTCGATCAGGCGGTGCGGCTCGGGGCCAGCGGGGAGCCGATGCTCACCGAGGCGATGCGGGAGAAGGGGATCGAGCTGTTGACCGCGGTGGAGCCCTCGATCTTCTACATGGGCTTCAACATGCTGGACCCGGTGATCGGTGGGGGCTCGCAGCGTACGCGTCTCTTGCGTCGCGCCATCTCGATCGCCATGGACTACGAGGAGTTCATCTCGATCTTCGCCAACGGCCGCGGACTTCCGGCGCAGGGCCCCATCGCCCCGGGGATCTTCGGCTACCGGGAGGGCGAGGCGGGGATCAATCCCTACGTCTACGCGTGGCGGGACGGCCGCCCGGTACGTCGCGGGATCGAGGAGGCCCGGCGGCTTCTGGAGCAGGCGGGCTACCCGGGCGGGCGCGATCAGGAGACCGGACGCGCGCTGAGCATCAACTTCGAGGCGGTGGCCACCGGGCCGGACGATAAGTCCCGGCTCAACTGGATCCGCAAGCAGTTCGCCAAGCTCGGAATCGAGCTGGTGATCCGCTCCACGGACTACAACCGCTTCCAGGAGAAGATGCACAACGGTACCGGCCAGGTCTTCATGTGGGGCTGGAACGCGGACTACCCGGACCCGGAGAACTTCCTCTTTCTGCTCTATGGCCCCAATGGGAAGGTCGAGCATCAGGGGGAGAACGCGGCGAATTACTCCAACCCGGAGTTCGACCGGCTCTTCGACGTCATGAAGTACATGGACGATGGGCCGGAGCGCCAGGCCGTCATCGATCAGCTGGTGGAGATCGCCCGCCGGGACGCACCCTGGGTCTGGGGCTTCAACCCCAAATCCTTCAGCCTCCACCACCAATGGGTGCACAACGCGGTGCCCAACACCATGGCGAACAACACCCTCAAGTACCGGCGGCTGGAGCCCGAGCTGCGGGAGCGGCTCCAGCGCCAGTGGAACCCACCCATCCTGTGGCCCCTGTGGACCCTGCTGGGGGTGGGGGTGGCACTGGTGCTGCCCGCCCTGTGGCTGGTGCGTCGGCGGGAGCGGAGCACCGCCCTGTGACCGCCTACATCGTTCGCCGGCTGCTCTACGCCATCCCCATCCTGATCGGGGTGAATCTCATCACCTTCGTCCTGTTCTTCGTGCTGAACTCCCCCGATGAGATGGCCAGAATGCACCTGGGGGAGAAGCGGGTCACCGAGGAGGCGATCGCCAACTGGAAGCGGGAGCACGGCTACGACAAGCCCCTGCTATTCAACGACTCGGTCTCGGGGCTCGCGCGCTTCACCGAGACCATCTTCTTCGAGCGCTCGGTGCGGCTGTTCGTCTTCGACTTCGGCGCCTCGGACGACGGCCGGGACATCGGCTACGACATCGCCCAGCGCATGTGGCCGAGTCTCGCCATCGCGGTGCCGGTGCTACTGGTGGGCCTGGCGGTGAATATCAGCCTGGCCCTCTTCATCGTCCTGTTCCGTGCCACCTATGTGGATCTGGGCAGCGTCGTGGTCCTGGTCGCCATGATGTCCATCTCGGGGCTCTTCTACATCATCGGGGGCCAGTTCCTGCTCAGCAAGCTCTTCCACCTGATGCCGATCTCCGGGTACGACACGGGCATCCATGCCTGGAAGTTCCTGATCCTCCCCGTGATCGTGGGTGTGATCGGCGGGATCGGGGCGGGCACCCGCTGGTATCGCACCCTGTTCCTGGAGGAGGTCTCCAAGGACTACGTGCGCACGGCCCGGGCCAAGGGGCTGGGGGAGCGCCGGGTCCTGTTCCGCCATGTGCTGGGGAATGCCATGATCCCCATCCTGACCGGGGTGGTGGTGGTCCTGCCGCTCCTGTTCATGGGGAGCCTGATCACCGAGTCCTTCTTCGGGATCCCGGGCCTCGGCAGCTACACCATCGACGCTATCAACAACCAGGACTTCGCCATCGTCCGGGCCATGGTCTTCCTCGGGGCCGTGCTCTATATCCTGGGGCTGATCCTGACCGATATCTCCTACACCCTGGTGGACCCCCGGGTCCGCCTGCAATGAGGGGCGTATCGGTGGAACAGCGTGGAATGAGCAGGATCGGACTATGCCCTTGATGCCGGTCGTCCTGTGGACCGATGCCCTGGTCTTCCTGCTGATCGCGCTGGCGGTGGGCTTCGCCCTCTATGCGCGCGGCCATGAGCACCTGCGGGCCCCCTGGCGGCGGGTGGTGCGCTCCCGGCTGGGAATGATGACCCTGGTGGTGCTCGCCTTCTACGTCCTGGTCGGTCTACTGGATACGGTGCACTTCCGGTTGCGGCTTCCGCAGCAGCAGCCCGGTGCCCAGGCCCAGTTCTCCCCCGAGGTCTTGAGTCTCTTGGACGTCCTGCTCCAGTCGCTGCGGGAGCGCCAGGAGAAGACCTACTCCGCCCCCTTCGCGACCCACCTCTTCGTCAAGGAGGCGATTACCCGGCCCGACGGGTCCGTAGCTCGGGACTTCCCGCGTCTCCTGCACGGCGGGAGCCACCTGGAGGATCCGGATCGACGGGGCCAGGATATCCTGCTGCGGAGTCTCTGGGGCGCCGCCCAGGGACTCCTGGCCTGGGGGCTCCTCGGCCTGGGGCTGGTGTGGCTCCTCGCGCGACAACAGGACCGGTCGATGTCCGAACTCGGCGCCCACATCCGGCAGGGGCGGACCCGGATCCCCTGGCGCGCGGCCCTGATCACCCTGTTGGTGATGTTGGTCCTGGTGTTCGTGGCCGGCAATCTGGCCCTCGACTATCACATCCTGGGCACCGACAAGGTGGGGGAAGACGTCTTCTATCAGGCACTGAAGTCCATCCGCACCGGACTCGTCATCGGGACCCTGACCACCCTGGTGATGCTGACGGCCGCCATCCTCCTGGGGATCATGGCCGGCTACTTCCGCGGCTGGGTGGACGACGTCATCCAATACCTGTACACCACCCTGAACTCGATTCCGGGTGTGCTCCTGATCGCCGCCGCCATCCTGATGCTCCAGGTCTACATGAGCAACAACGCCGACCGCTTCGAGAGCCTGGTCGAGCGGGCGGACCTGCGGTTGCTCTTCCTGTGTCTGATCCTCGGGGTCACCAGCTGGACGGGGCTCTGTCGGCTCCTGCGGGGCGATGCCCTGAAGCTTCGGGAGTCCGACTATGTCCAGGCGGCGGCCGCACTCGGGGTTGGGCACTTCGCCATCATCGGGCGTCACATCCTGCCCAACGTGCTGCACATCGTAATGATCACCCTGGTCCTGGACTTCAGCGGGCTGGTGCTGGCGGAAGCGGTGTTGTCCTACGTCAACATCGGCGTGGACCCCACCATGAACAGCTGGGGGAACATGATCAACAGCTCCCGGCTCGAGATGGCCCGGGAGCCGGTGGTCTGGTGGTCCCTGGCCGCGGCCTTCCTGTTCATGTTCACTCTGGTGCTGATGGCCAACCTGTTCGCCGACGTGGTGCGAGACGCCTTCGACCCGCGGCTGCGGGGGGCACGGTGATGCCGAGTCGGGTCGAGCCCTCGGATCTCGAGGGCCTGGTTCCCCTCTATCAGCGGACCCACATCCTGGTCGGCGACCAGGGCGTCGCCCGGCTGCGGTCCGCCCGGGTCCTGGTGGCCGGTCTCGGCGGGGTGGGCTCCTTCGTCGCCGAGGCCCTGGCGCGGGCCGGCGTGGGGGAGCTGACCCTGGCGGACCACGATCGGGTGTCGGGCTCCAATCTCAACCGTCAGATGGTCGCCCTCGGGTCCACCCTGGGACGGCCCAAGGCGGAGGTCATGGCCGAGCGGGTCCGTGACATCAATCCCTACTGCCGGGTGACCCTGATCCAGCGGTTCCTGGGACCCGACGACATCCCTGGCGTGGTCGCGGATGGCTTCGATCAGGTGGTGGACGCGATCGACAGCCTCTCGAGCAAGGTGGAGCTGATCGCGACCGCGGTCGGGCAGGGGGTCCCGATTCTGAGCAGCATGGGGGCCGGGGGGCGGCTCGACCCCACCCGGCTGCACGTCGGGGACCTCATGGACACGCGGGTCTGCCCCCTGGCCCGGGTCGTCCGCTCCCGGTTGCGGCGCCGTGGCATCGGGCGCGGGGTCACGGT
>JBAPYD010000762.1:0-1594 GCA_049284555.1 Chromatiaceae bacterium
TGGATGTCCAGGGAGACATGCTGGGCTTCGCCAGTCTGCGCCCCGGCCTGCATGACCGTCATCCACTGAACGACTTGATCGACCGGCGCCAACTGCCCTGCCGGGTCGTGAACCAGGATTTCCTGGCCTACCGCTCGCCCGAGCCCTATGACGCGATCGTCATTTTGGGCGTGATGGAGCACCTGCCCGATTATCCGGCGGTGCTGCGCCAATGCCAGCGCTTGCTCAAGCCAGGCGGGCGCGTCTACCTCGACGCCAGTGCATCCCGGGACAAATACGACAAGCCGAGCTTCATCGCCCGCTACATCTTTCCGGCGGACCACGCCTTCCTCTGCCTGCACGACTTCCTGCATGCGGTGGCCAAGTCGCCGCTGGAGGTGTTGGCGGTGTACAACGACCGCCACAACTATTTCCTCACCTGCAAGGCTTGGGCCGAGAACCTGGACGCGGCCCGGGACGAGATCATTCGCCGTTGGGGCGAGACGCTCTACCGGCGTTTCCGCCTCTATCTCTGGGGCTCTGCCCAGGCCTTTCTGAGCCGCGGCGCGGAGGCCTTTCGGGTGGTGTTGGAACGCCCTCTGGAGACATGAGGGGGTGAGCAGCGCCCAATGAAATCCGCACCTATTTTCGTGCCGCTCTGTACGCTACCGAACGGAATCTATGCGAGATCCCGCCTATGCTGGTAGCTGTCGTGACGGACCGATCGATCCACCGCGATGGCTGTCAGGCTGCCCTTGCCTTCCAGCCGTCCATTTTCTACGCGACCAGCAGGACATGAACATGCACAAGAGACAGCGCACGCGACAAAACCTCCTCTTGATGACGGCCGCCGTCTCGCTGATCTCGATCGGCAGCCAGGCGCTGGCGGCGACGGCGGAAGACCTCAATCACGACGCCACTCAGGCGTTGCAGCGCTTGCCTTTTGCTCCGCAAGCCCCCGCGCATGCGGGTCTGCCGCACTGTGCTGCGGCCGAGTCCAAACCTCTGACAGACATGGAGTAGATGCTCATGAAAAAGAAAGTCACAATCAGCCTCGCGGTGTTTCTCGTCATCGTGATCGCCGTTCTCTGGCTCTTCTGGGGTGCCGACACCTGGGACGTTCAGATCTCGGGCGTGACCGGCGATGGTCGGAATATCCAGTATCGTATCGAGACCGTCTACACGGACACCGCTGATACGCTGATTTTCCGCAACGAGGACGCCGGGTTCATGCCCCCGTACTTTAAGTTCAATTCCGCGGATCTCCAGGCGCTCGCGAGCCGTATCACACTAGACTGCCCGCAGGAACCCGTGACGCTGCATGGCTACGGTATGCGCATCACGTTTTTGGATATGTTCCCGAATGTCATCTCGATCGACGCACCAGCGCGCTGTCTTGATGCGCCATCCAAAGAGGGACCGGCGGTGACCAAAGGTGAGTGAAGCGGGCCTTCGCGACCCGCGACTCTAAGCCCATCTTCCTCCCGCAGCCCCGCGTAACCCCTTGCCCGTATTGGAATAATCGGCAATTTAGGATTTCACGCGGGTGGCTACATCGTGACCTGCAATAATCCCAGTATCTCTTCCTGCTCTGGTGTGGGCACGCTGTTCTGAT
>JBAPYD010000763.1:0-3039 GCA_049284555.1 Chromatiaceae bacterium
GTCCAGGTTGCCGGTGGGCTCGTCGGCGAACAGGACCTCGGGCCGTGGGGCGTAGGCGCGGGCGATGGCCACCCGCTGCTGCTCGCCCCCGGAGAGCTGACGGGGATAGTGTCCGGCCCGCTCGGCCAGGCCCACCCGCTCCAGGGCCTGATCCGCCCGGGCCTGGGCGTCGGTGCTCCCCGTGAGCTCCAAGGGCAGCAGCACGTTCTCCCTGGCGGTGAGGGTGGGCAGCAGCTGGAAGCTCTGGAAGACGAAGCCGACGCGGCCAGCGCGCAGCTCCGCCCGGCCATCCTCGTCCAGGCGGTTGAGATCCCGTCCGCACAGCCAGAGATCCCCGGCACTGGCATCATCCAGCCCGGCGAGCAGCCCGAGCAGGGTGGACTTCCCGCTGCCGGAGGCCCCGAGGATGGCTACCGCCTCCCCGGATCGCACCTCCAGATCGAGCCCCCGGAGGATGGTCAGCTCGCCGCTGGGCCCGCTAACATGCTTGCCGAGCCCCCGGGCCCTGGAGACCCAATCAATCGTTGGTTCCGACATCATGCCTCTGCCTTCTCTGCTGCTCGTGGCCCTGATCCTGTGGGCCCCCCTGCCCGGTGTGGCCCGGGATCAAGGCCCGACCCTGCTGGTCCTGGGGGACAGTCTGAGCGCCGCCTATGGGCTCGACACCGACGAGGGCTGGGTGAGCCTCCTGCAGCGGCGCCTGGAGGGGCAGGGGTCGAGCTACCAGGTGGTCAACGGGAGTATCTCCGGGGAGACAACCGCCGGTGGTCTGAGCCGCCTTCCAGGTTTGCTGGAGACCCATCGGCCCCAGGTCCTGGTGATCGCCCTCGGGGCCAACGACGGGCTGCGCGGCTTCGCCTTCGACACCATTCGCGCCAATCTGACCCGAATGATCGCGCTCGCCCGCGGCGCCGGGAGCCGTATCCTGTTGGCCGGCGTCCGCCTGCCGCCCAACTACGGTGCGGCTTACACGGAGGGCTTTCAAGCCGTGTTCCGGGAGGTCGCGGCTGCGGAGCAGGTGCCCTTGGTGCCCCTCCTGCTCGCTGGCGTGGAGGGCTTCGACATGATGCAGGCGGACGGCATTCACCCGAGCGCCGTTGCCCAGGGGCGGATCCTCGACAATGTCTGGGCCGAGCTGGCTCCCCTGCTGGAGACGGGGCCTTAGGCGGTCTCTATCGGAATGTCGCGCCTTTCGCGAGATGGAGGTCAACGGGCCGCCCTGTTTCGCCCGCGATCATTAGTCACCCTTAAGGACCCGAGGCTAAAAGAGCGGGCCTCGGGGTCTACAATGAGCGCCCATCGGCCAAGTCCAACTCCCGGGAGCGCTCCAATGCATCGCATCACCATTGTCGGCTCGGGCTTCGGCGGCCTGACCGCCGTCACGGCCCTCCGCAAGTCCGGCCTCCAGGCCCAGCTCACGGTCGTGAGTCCGCGGCCGGAGTTCGTCTACTACCCGGGCCTCATCTGGGTCCCTTGCGGGCTGCGCACCGGCGAGGATCTACGGATCGACCTCAAGGGTTTCTTCAAGCGTCAGGGGGTGACCCATGTGGCGGCCGAGGCGACGGGCCTCTCCAACGGCGGCCGTACCTTGGAGACGAGCGCCGGTCCCGTCGACAACGACGGGCTCGTCATCGCGAGCGGCGGGCGCTTCATCAAAAAGCTCCCGGGAATCGAGCACGCCATCACGCCCTGCGAGGGGATCGCCGCGGCGGAGGCCATCCGAGACCGGGTTCGGGGGATGGATGGCGGCAGCATCGCCATGGGGTTTGCCGGAAACCCGAACGAGCCCAGCTCCATGCGTGGCGGGCCCGTCTTCGAGTTCCTGTTCGGCATGGACAACCAGCTGCGCAAGGAGGGGCGCCGGCAGCGTTTCCAGCTCCACTTTTTCACCCCGGCGGAGAAGCCCGGCAATCGGCTCGGTCCCAAGGCGGTGGAGGGGCTCCTCGCCGAGATGCGCAAGCGCGACATCCAGACCCATCTCGGCCATAAGCTGAAGGGCTTCACCGGCGATCAGGTCAAGACCGAGGGCGGTGACTTTCCGGCGGATCTGATCCTGTTCATGCCCGGAATGACGGGCAATCCCTGGTTCGACAACACGGATCTGCCCCGCTCCCCCGGGGGGCTGCTGCAGGCGGACGCCCAGTGTCGGGTGCCGGGGTTCGAGCGGGTCTACGTGGCGGGGGACTCGGGTAGCTTTCCGGGCCCGGACTGGATGCCCAAGCAGGCCCACATGGCGGATCTCCAGGCCAAGGCCGCCGCGCGTAACCTGGCCGCGGAGCTTCAGGGACGCGAGCCGAAGGACACCTTCAAGGTGGAGCTCGTCTGCATCGTCGACACCAACGACAGCGGGATGCTGGTGGCGCGCACCGAGACCCGCAACCTCGTCCTGCCGGCGATGCGCCCCTTCCACTGGGCGAAGCGCGGCTTCGAGTGGTGGTATCTGCGGCAGTATCGCTGAGGTCGCGGGGGAGGGTTCCCCTCAACGCCGGTCGTCGGAGAGGTGAGCGCCAGTTGATTGGAGGTCTCGGGACGCGAGCCGATCGAATGCCAGGATGGCATTCGATCAGGATCCCCTAGAGCGCGGCCCACCGCTTCCAGACGCCCGCCTTCTTCATCTCATGGTCGGGCATGGTGAGCTTTCCGTGATTGGGGCTGTCCGGGTTGTTGCACCACCCCATGCTCTGGGCGACGACCTCCTTCTTGTCCTCGGAGGCCTTGCGCATCCCGCCCCAGAACTGGCAGGTTGCGCACACGTTCTCGGAGCTGGCGACGATGGTCAGACCATTTCCTTCGCCACCGTGCTGATGCTCCTCGGCGCGGGCGGCGAGGGCTCCCAGGGCGACGGTGCCAACGAGCAGTTTCCCGGACGTGGCTAGGAAGCTTCTGCGTGTTTCTAGCGGCATGGGTTTCTCCTAAGGGTCATGCGAATTGCGGAAAGCGGTTAGTCGCCGATGCCCGCCGGTACCTGGCTCCTTCGACGCCCCGGCCGAACGAGCAACGATCCCGCGGCGCAGGCCTTGGCGGGGCGTAGGATAAGGG
>JBAPYD010000764.1:0-9981 GCA_049284555.1 Chromatiaceae bacterium
CCCTCCGCCCTGGCGTCGTTCTTGGCCTCCTCCACGATCTCCCCGGCCCGGCGCTGGGCCTGACTCAGGATCTCGGCGGCCTGCTGTTTCGCCTCCTTGAGAAGCTCGAGGGCGCGCTGCTCCCCGAGGGCCTTCTCCTGATGACCCCGCTCGGCGGCCGCGAGGCCTTCGGCGATCTTGGCCTTACGGTCCTGGAGGGCCTTGACGATCGGGGTCCAGACGTAGGTCATGGTGAACCAGACGAACACCGCGAAGGAGATCATCTGGCCGATGAGTGTCAGATTGAAATTCATCTGTGTGCCTCTTGTCCCACGGGTGGCCGGGACCCGGCGTGCCCTGACTGGTCCTCAGGCGGCGAACATCAGATAGAGGCCCATTGCGATCGCGATGACCGGCAGGGCGTCCACGAGACCCATGACGATGAAGAACTGGGTGCGGAGCATGGGGATCAGCTCCGGCTGGCGCGCCGCGCCCTCGAGGAAACGCCCCCCCAAGACACCGATGCCGACACCGGCGCCAACGGCGCCCAGGCCGAGCATGAGGCCCGCGCCGATGAACTTGATGGCCAGTGCGAATGCTTGTGCGACTTCGAGCTCCATGGGTGTCTCCGCGTGGGGGTTGAAATGGTTGGGGTTCAGGCTCGGATCAGTGGTGCGCCTGGTGGGCCATGTCGAGATAGACGATGGTGAGCACCATGAAGATGAAGGCCTGCAGGGTGATGATCAGGATGTGGAACACCGCCCAGACGAACTGCAGGAGGCCCGCCGAGACCCCCAGCACCAGACCGCCACCGTACATCAGAGCGATCAGGATGAAGATCATCTCGCCGGCGTACATGTTGCCGAACAGACGCAGGGCGAGCGAAACGGGCTTGGAGAGCAGGCTGATGCCCTCCAACACGAGGTTCGCGGGCAGGCCCCACTTGCCGAAGGGCTGCAGGGTCAGCTCGCCGAGAAATCCACCAACCCCTTTCATCTTGACGCTGTAGTAGAGCACCAGGCCGAAGACCACCAGGGCCATGCCAAAGGTGGTATTGGGGTCCGTGGTGGGGACCACCCTCAGGAAGACATGATGGGGATCCGCCCCGAAAAGGGACATGAACTGGCCGAACAGCCAGGGCAGCAGGTCCACCGGGATCAGGTCCATCAGGTTCATCAGGAAGACCCAGACGAAGATCGTCAGGGCCAGGGGGGCCACCATGGGATTGCGCCCGCTGAAGGAGCCACGGACGTTCTCGTCCACGAAATCGACGATGGCCTCCACGAAATTCTGAGCGCCATCGGGCACGCCGGCCGTCGCCCGCTGTGCGACTCTGCGGAAGAAGCTGAAGGCGAGCCACCCGAGCAGGATGGAGAAGAACATGGTGTCGACGTTGATGGCCAGGAAGCCCATCTCCGCCGCCTCGGCTTGGCTGTGGGCGAAGGAGAGTCCGTGCTCCGGATGAAGCCCCAGGGTGAGATTGGTGAGGTGGTGCTGGATGTACCCCTGAGCGGTGAGGGCGTGTTCGGTGACCGTTTCGGCGGATGACATCGTGGGTCTCTCACTTCTGGGTCGGCTCGACGGGACTGCTCCCGGGCCGCTCATCCGATTGGGCTGCGATCAGGCTCGCGGCCACCTGGGTGACCAGGTAGGCGCCGAGGAGCACCGGCGCAATCAAGCTGTCGATCATCGCGAGGGCGATGGCGAGCAGGGCTAGGATCACGACGATCTTGGCCAGCTCCGCGCCGTAGAAACGCAGCAGAATGCGTTCCGGTTCCTGGGCGCGGTAGCCCCGGAAGACGGAGGCCGCGAACAGGGCATTGGCCACGAGGCAGCTGCCGGCACCGATCAAGACCGACAGGGCGACCGAGCTGCCGAGGGGCAGGGCGAGCGCCGCCGCACCCAATCCGATCATCGCCTGGACCCACAGGATCCGCCTGACGAGCCGGGCCTCCGCCTGTTGCATCAATGGGACCAGCGCTGGAAGGGTGCTCCCCTTACCGGACGCGCAGTATAGGAGAACGCTAATAGAGGGTCAACGAGACCCAGGGTGTCCGACGGGTCCACTAGGTCGCTTCCGTGCCCGGGAGCGAGCCCGGACAGACCCCGTTGATCCGGCGCTCCGGGATCGGGATGGAGGCGGGGGGCTCACTTGATGTGCGACAGGATGCCATCGAGCTCGTCCAGGCTGTTGTAAGCGATCACCAGCTTCCCCGAGCCCTTGGTACCGGGAAGGATCTGCACCCGGGCACCCAGACGGTCGGCAAGATCATCCTGGAGGTGCCGGACGTTGGGGTCCGGCTCCCGCTTGGGTGTCGGCGTCGACTGGGCCTCCCCCGCCTGCTGGAGCCGGCGCACCAGCCGCTCGGTCTCACGCACCGAGAGGCCGGCGCTCACCACCTGCTTGGCCGCGGTGCTCTGCTGGGCGCCCTTGAGACCGAGCAGGGCCCGGGCATGTCCCATCTCCAGCTGGGCCTGCTCGACGTAGGCCTTGACGTCCGGATTGAGCTCCAGGAGTCGCAGCAGGTTGGTGACGGTGGTGCGGGACTTGCCCACCGCCTCGGCGATCTGCTGGTGGGTGAGACCGAATTCGCTCAGGAGTCGCTCCAGGGCGCCGGCCTCCTCCAGGGGGTTGAGATCGGCCCGCTGGATGTTCTCGATCAGCCCGATGGCCACGGCCGAGGGCTCGTCCACCTCCCGGATCACCACGGGGATCTCCGCGAGCCCGGCCTGTTGGGCGGCGCGCCAGCGGCGCTCCCCGGCGATGATCTCGTAACGGGCCTCTCCGACGGGCCGCACCACGATGGGCTGGATCACCCCCTGGACCGCGATGGAATCCGCCAGCTCCCGCAGGGCGTCCGGATCGAAATCGCGACGGGGCTGATAGCGCCCCCGCTGGATCTGCTCTACGGGCAACCGCGGGATGCGCTGCCCCTCCGGACCCTGCTGCAGGGATTCCAGGGATCCAGGGGCCGCGTCCTGGAGATTGTTCGGGGTCGGGCGGGTGGCCCCGAGGAGGGCGTCGAGCCCGCGACCGAGCCCCCGCTTCTTGTTTGAAACCTTGTTCGTGTCGTCCATGGAGTGGAGCTCGCGCGCGGGGATCGGGGATCCGGTTCGTCGACAATCAGGCGCTCAGATCCCGCCGACCGTTTCGGCGCAGGATCTCGCTTGCCAGGGCCAGGTAGGAGACCGCCCCCTTGGAGGCAGGGTCGTAGAGCATGGCGGGCAGGCCGTGGCTGGGAGCCTCCGCCAGGCGAACGTTGCGGGGGATGATGGTGCGATAGACCTGGTCCGTGAAGTGTGTGATGAGCTGGGTGGAGACCTGGTTGGCCAGGTTGTTCCGGGGATCGTGCATGGTACGCAGGATGCCATCGATGCGCAGGCCCCCGTTTCGGCTGAGGCGGATCTGCTCGATGGTGTCGATCAGGGCCGACAAGCCCTCTAGGGCATAGTACTCGCACTGAATGGGGATCAGGACCCCGTGGGCGGCCACGAGGGCGTTGACCGTCAGCATGTTGAGCGAGGGCGGGCAGTCGATGATGATCAGCTCGTAGTCCTGGGCGACGGTGGCCAGGACCTTGGCCAGTCGGCGCTCCCGGTCGGCGGAGTCGAAGAGCCCGACCTCGGCGGCGGTGAGGTCCCCGTTGGAGGGGAGTAGATCGAACCCCGGCGCCGGCTCCGTCACTCGTTGGACGCAATCCGCGAAGGGCAAGTCCGTGAGCAGCAGATCACAGCTTGTTCGCGCTACGGCATGCTTGTCGATGCCGCAGCCCATGGTGGCGTTACCCTGGGGATCCATGTCCACCAACAGCACGCGACGGCGCATGGAGGCCAGGGAGGCGGCCAGGTTCACGGCGGTCGTGGTCTTTCCGACCCCGCCCTTCTGATTGGCGACGGCGATGATGCGGACCATGGGGACATCAGTCATGGCGTATCTCGATCAGGTGGCGCTCGCCATCGAGGGTGGGCACACGCAGGGGCCGGGCCGCCAGGTCCAACCCGGCGAGCGCCGGGTCGGCGAGCTCGTCCACCGGGTAGCGACCCTTCATGATCAGGACCAGACCGGGCCGCTCGAGAAGGAGTAACGCCTGGGCATGGATCTCGGCAACGGAGGCCACGGCACGAGTCACTATGGTACTGAACTTTCTAGCCGGTCGGTACGACTCGATTCGGCTGTGGACCGGCTCGACGTTGCTCAGGCCGAGCTCCAGGAC
Source organism: Chromatiaceae bacterium (assembly GCA_049284555.1). Lineage (GTDB taxonomy): Bacteria > Pseudomonadota > Gammaproteobacteria > Chromatiales > Chromatiaceae > Thiodictyon. The sequence goes on from JBAPYD010000764.1 coordinate 4,194, forward strand.
CACCTGACGCACGAATCGGACCTTCTTGCCATTGCTGTCCAGAAGCCAGAAACGCCGCCGCGGGTCGACGATCGCCAGTGGCAGACCGGGCAGCCCCGCGCCGGTGCCCAGGTCGAGGACGGAATCGCCGCGTAGGTAGGGGACCAGGGACAGGCTATCGAGCAGATGGTGACTCACCATGGCCCCGGGGTCGCGGACGGCCGTGAGATTGTAGGCGCGGTTCCAGCGCTGGAGCAGGGCCAGGAATCCGAGCAGGCGATCGCGCTGCGCCTCGCTCAAGGCGAGGCCAAGGGCGCGTGCGCCCTGGCCCAGGGTGCGGGAGAGGGGGTCGGTCTCCGCCGAGTCCGTCAAGTCGAGCCCTCAAGCCGAGCGGCGCTTGAGATGGATCAACAGGAGCGAGACCGCGGCCGGGGTCACCCCGGGGATGCGTGCCGCCTGACCGACGGTCGTTGGACGTACCCGGCAGAGCTTCTCGCGGACCTCGGTCGAGAGTCCGCGCACCCCGGCGAAGTCGAAGTCCGGCGGCAGGACCTTGGACTCCTGCCCGCGCTGGCGCTCGATGTCGGCCTTCTGGCGCTCGATGTAGCCGTCGTAACGGGCCTGGATCTCCACCTGCTCCAGGACCGCGGGCTCGAGGTCGGCAGGCTCCTGCACCAGGAGCCGCATCAGGCTCCGATGGGTGACCTGGGGACGGGCCAGGAGCTCCAGGGCCCTGGCCTCACGCCTCAGCGGCTCACCGAGTATCTCGGCCTCCAGCGCCGGGTCGCGGCCACCGGGGCGCACCCAGGTGTCTCGCAGGCGCTGGCGCTCCCGCTCGATGGCCTCGCGCTTGGCCTCGAACGCCCGCCATCGCGCCTCGTCGACGATCCCCAGCCGACGCCCGATCTCGGTCAGGCGCAGGTCCGCGTTGTCCTCCCGCAACATCAGCCGATACTCGGCGCGGCTGGTGAACATTCGGTAGGGCTCGTTGGTCCCTCTGGTGATGAGATCGTCCACCAGGACCCCGAGATAGGCCTGATCACGCAGGGGATGCCAGGGCTCGCGGCCCAGCACCTGAAGCGCGGCGTTGATCCCCGCCAGCAGACCCTGGGCGGCGGCCTCCTCGTAGCCGGTCGTGCCGTTGATCTGCCCGGCAAAGAAGAGCCCGTCCAGGTGCCGGGTCTCCAGGGTCGGCTTGAGGTCCCGGGGGTCGAAGAAGTCGTATTCGATGGCATAGCCAGGACGGGTGATGTGGGCCCGCTCGAAACCCTCGATGGAGCGGACCAGCCCCACCTGGACGTCGTAGGGCAGACTGGTGGAGATTCCGTTGGGATAGACCTCGTGGGTGCCCAGGCCCTCCGGCTCGACGAAGACCTGATGGCTTCCCTTGTCCGCGAAACGGACCACCTTGTCCTCAATGGAGGGGCAGTAGCGGGGGCCGATCCCCTCGATCACGCCCGTGTACAGGGGGGAGCGGGACAGGCCCTTGCGGATCAGGGCATGGGTCTGCGCGTTGGTCCGGGCGATGTGGCAGCTCACCTGGCGTGGGTGGTCCGCCGCCGAGCCCAGAAACGAGAAGACCGGTAGCGGATCGTCTCCCGGTTGCTCGGCGAGACGGGAATAGTCGATGGTACGTCCGTCGATCCGCGGCGGCGTACCGGTCTTCAATCGCTCCACCCGGAACGGGAGCTCCCGCAGGCGCCTGGCCAGGGTGTTGGCCGGTGGATCGCCCGCCCGGCCACCCTCATGGCTCGAGAGGCCCACGTGGATACGTCCGCCCAGAAATGTGCCCACGGTCAACACCAGGGCGCGCGCCTTGAAGGAGAGTCCCATCTGGGTGCGGACCCCGGTGACCCGCTCCCGGCGTCCGTCGGACTCGACGATCAGATCGTCGACGGCCTGTTGGAAGAGTGCGAGGTTTGGCTGAGACTCCACCGCGGCGCGCACGGCCGCCTTGTAGAGCGCCCGGTCCGCCTGGGCGCGGGTGGCCCGCACCGCCGGACCCTTGCTGGCGTTGAGGATGCGCAGCTGAATGCCCGCCCGATCCGTCGCCCGGGCCATGAGTCCACACAGTGCATCGATCTCCTTGACCAGATGACCCTTGCCGATACCCCCGATGGCCGGGTTACAGCTCATCTGACCGATGGTCTCGATGTTATGGGTCAGCAGCAGGGTGCGCACCCCCGCGCGGGCTGCGGCGAGGGCCGCCTCGGTACCGGCATGGCCACCGCCGATGACGATGACGTCGTAGTGATCGCTGGCAAGCATGGCGTCTGGGTCCTGGCGCGGAGGGCGACGAGTTTAACCCAGGTCGCGGGTCTCAAGGCACTGGACCATCGGGCTTTTTTTCGGGCGGGCGAGGGACCATGGCGCAGCTCAACCTGAGGTCGGCTCAAGTCAATCTTCTGGATTCGGTGCTGGATGCGGCCGGCTCCGTGATCCTGGGCAAGGAGCGGGAGCTTCGGCTCGCGCTGACCTGCCTCCTGGCCCGGGGTCATCTGCTGATCGAAGACCTGCCGGGGGTGGGGAAGACCACCCTGGCCCATCTGCTCGCGCGGCTCCTGGGCCTCCAGTTCTCGCGCATTCAGTTCACCAGCGACCTGCTCCCGGCCGACGTGGTGGGGGTCTCGGTCTACGAGCGGGGCAAGGAGACCTTCCGCTTCCATCCCGGCCCGCTCTTCTCCCAGGTGGTGTTGGCGGATGAGATCAACCGGGCCACGCCGAAGGCCCAGAGCGCGCTGCTGGAGGCCATGGAGGAGCACCAGGTCACGGTGGACGGGGAGACCCACCCCCTGCCGGAGCCCTTCTTCGTCATCGCCACTCAGAATCCGGCCTACCAGGTGGGAACCTTTCCCCTGCCCGAATCACAGCTCGACCGCTTCTTGATGCGCATCCGCCTCGGCTACCCGGCGGCGGCCCAGGAAAAGGTCCTTCTGGCGGGGGAGGACCGGCGCGCCATGGTGGAGCGCCAGGGACCCGTGCTGTCCCCCTCGGACCTCGCCCGGCTGCAAGGACAGGTGACGCAGATCCACGCGGCGCCTCCGGTGATCGACTACTGCCATGAGCTCCTGCTCTTCACCCGGCGCTCCGGGCATTTCGTTCACGGGCTCTCACCGCGGGCGGGGATCGGACTTCTACGGGCCGCCAAGGCCTGGGCCCTGCTCGGCGGTCGCGCCTATGTGATCCCCGAGGACATCCAGGCGGTGCTTCCGTCAGTGGCGGTTCACCGGCTGATGGGGGCGGACGGGGTCGGCCGGCTGGACCAGGACGAGACCGCGGCCCTTCTGCTGTCAGCGGTGCCCGTGACCTGATCCCTCTCGTGGCTCGACGGGTCCTCGACCGAAGGCGCCCTTCGCGCTGGCTTGGCCGCTGGCTCCACGGCGTGTTTCGCCGGGCCCCGGTGGGAGCGGACGGAACGGCCCGGATCGGTGCCCGACAGGTCTATATCCTACCCAGCCGTACCGGGCTCTTTTACGGTTTCGTGATCGTCCTGATGCTCCTGGGCTCCCTGAACTATCAGAACAATCTCGGGCTCCTGTTTACCTTCTTTCTCGCCTCGGTGGGCCTCGTGGCGATGCATCACTGCTGGCTCAACCTGCTGGGGCTGGCGATCCAGGTGCGTCCGGGCGGGGCGGTCTTCGCCGGCGACCCCGCCCGTTTCGAGGTGGTTCTGCGCAACGAGCGGCGGGGGCCGCGCTACGACCTGAGGGTGCTCGGGGGACTCGGGCCGGCGGGACCCATGGCCCTCGGGCCCCAGGATCAAGGCGGCCTCGGGGTGCTGCATCCCACCGAGCACCGCGGACACGTGTCCCTCGGAGAGGTAGTGGTGGAGACCCACCATCCCATGGGGCTCTTTCGCGCCTGGAGTCACGTGAGCTGTGACGCGAGGGTCCTGGTCTATCCCCGCCCGGCGGCGCGGGCGCCAGCGCCCCAAGGAACCGGCGGCCAGGGACATCGCCTCGGCACGGCCCGGGCCGAGGGGTCGGACGACTTCCTCGGACCTCGGGAGTATCGCCTCGGAGACTCCCCTCGGCACCTGGATTGGAAGGCCGTGGCCCGGGAGCGTGGCCTGGTGATCAAGCAATTCGGGGGCGACCAGGGACAAGACCTCTGGATCGACTGGGACGGGTTTCAGGTGTCGGATGTGGAGCGGCGCATCGGCCTCCTGACGCGCCAGGTCCTGAATGCCGCTGAGGAGGGATTGCGCTTCGGGCTCAGGCTGCCGGGCCGGGAGGTCCCCCTTGGGCACGGAGCGCATCATATGCACCGCTGCCTCGAAGCGCTCGCACTCTATGACCATGGCCAAACCACAAGCCGAGCTCAGCGGCGGACCGGCTAAGCGCGCCCAGATCCTGGCGGCCGCCCTGCTGGCCGGTGTCGCCTACCTGCCGCTCGCCCGATTCATGGATTGGCGGGTGAATGCATTCATCGCCGCGCTGTTTGCCCTCCGGCTCGCGGCGCTGCGCTGGCCCAGGGCCAGCCCCGGGCAGCTTGCCCTGGTGATCCTGACCGTCGCGGGGGTGGCCAACGTGCTCTCCATCCACCACGGCCTGACGGGGCGTGAGGGGGGCTCGGCATTGTTCGTCACCATGCTGGCCCTCAAGCTGCTGGAGCTTCGAAACCGCCGTGATCTGCGGGTCGTCGCGGTGTTGCTCGGGTTCCTCGTGGTGGTCCAGTTCCTGTTCGACCAGTCCATGGCCCTGGCGGCCTACCTCGGGCTCGTGAGCGTCGGCCTGGTCTCGCTCCTGGTCGCCCTGAACGGTGGAATGGGGAGCCCCGGGTGGCCAGCCGTCGCCAGGATCGGGCTCAGGCTCTGCCTTCAGGCGGTGCCCCTGACCCTGGTCCTCTTCCTCCTCTTTCCGCGCCTGAGCGCCCCCCTATGGAGCCTGAGCGTCGACCCCGGTGTCGGGGTGATGGGGATGAGCGACCGGATGGAGCCGGGGGCCATCAGCGAGCTGGTAATCAGTGGTGAGCTGGCCTTTCGGGTCCGCTTCGACCAAGACCCGCCGAACGCGGATCGGCTCTACTGGCGGGGTCTGGTCCTCTGGAAGCCGGACGCTCGGGGCTGGTCCCCGGGGCTCGACCCGGCCCGGCCCGTCGCGACGCCGATCCGGGCCGTCGGCGAGGGGGTGGGCTACGAGGTGCTCCTGGAGCCGACCCGGCAGCGCTGGCTCTTCGCCCTCGACCTGCCGCTCGACGTGCCGGAGACGGCCCACCGGTCCGGGGACTTCCAACTCCTGGCCAAGGAGCGGATCACCGGCCCCACGCGCTATCGAGCTCGCTCCGCCCTGGACTACCGGACCGAAGCGCCCCCGGACTGGCTGCGCGAGCGGGCCCTGGAGCTTCCGCCCAACATCACGGTGCGCATGCGGGACCTGGTCGCTGGCTGGCGAGCCGACGCGCGGGAGCCCTGGTCCATCGTCCAGGCGGGCCTGGGATTCTTCAACCGGGAGTCCTTCCACTACACCCTGCTCCCGCCCAGACTCGGGGCGAATCCCACGGACGAGTTCCTCTTCGAGACCCGCCGGGGGTTCTGCGAGCACTTCGCGGGGAGCTTCGCGGTGCTCATGCGCCTCGCCGGCATCCCCTCACGGGTGGTGCTGGGTTATCTCGGGGGGGAGCCCAACCGCATCGGCGGCTACCACATGGTCTGGCAGTCCGACGCCCACGCCTGGGTGGAGGTCCTGATCCCGGACCGGGGCTGGGTGCGGGTCGACCCGACGGCGGCGGTGGATCCCAGTCGGGTGGACAATCGCGGCGCCGCGCGGCTGCTCGGGGCCAACGCCCCCCAGCGCTTCCAGGTGGATCC
>JBAPYD010000765.1:0-1936 GCA_049284555.1 Chromatiaceae bacterium
AGTTTGTACTTGGCTGTGAAGCGTCTGCGCCCGGACTTCTCCGCCACCTCGGGGTCGGGGAGGACCGGCGCCGCCGCGACGCCCGCGCTGGGGGAGGCGACTCCAGTCGCCCTTGTATCTTGCCGACGTGGGGGCTAGCTACCCCCGCACCGGAGCGGGTGAGCACGTGATCGCCCTGGGACCTTGAGTCCGTCGCGTAGAAAGTGCCCCCACTCCCTCTTCCCGACCTTCTCCGAGTCTGGACGGTATCCGAGGCCCGGTCGCTGGCCGTGAGCCTGTATGCACAAGGCAAGACGGTTGAGAAGAATCCCCCAACACCGTGATTGTGGAGTCAGGATTCATGCAGTTTATCGGCATCGACGTGAGTAAGCGGCGCCTGCACGGCGCCTGGTTGCGGGACCCGCAGCAGGGTCTGATCAAGTCCAAGGCGAGCGACAACACCCCCGAGGGGCATGCCCTGCTGTTGGCCTGGGCGCAGCGGGTCAGTGGTGCGGCACCCGGGGAGCTGTGCTTCGTGCTGGAGGCCACGGGCGTCTACCATGAGGCGGTGGCGCTGTTTCTGCATCAAGCCGGCTGCCAGGTCGCGGTGACGAATCCGCTGCACATCAAACGCTTCGCCGAGAGCCACGGGATCCGCACCAAGAACGACCACCACGATGGGCGGGTGCTGGCGCTCTATGGCCAGGAGCGCCGACCCCAAGCCTGGCAGCCGCCGCCCGCTCATGTCCGCGACCTGCGGGCCCTGCTGCGACGCCTGGAGGCCCTGGAGGAGGACCTCCAACGCGAGGCCAACCGCTTGGAGAAGGCCCAGATCGAGGGCGCCCCCGCGCGCGTGATCGCCTCCTTGCAGAGCATGCAGCTGACCCTGCGCCAGGAGATCGCGCAGCTGCGTCGCGAGATCGACGACCACATCGAGGCGCATCCCGACCTCAAGGCGCAACGCGCCCACCTGGAAACCATCCCCGGCGTCGGACCTAAACTGTCGGCCTGGTTCCTCGCCCTGTTCCGCCTCAAGGACTTCCGCGACGCCAAACAGGCCGCCGCCTTCCTTGGCCTGGTCCCGGTGGAGTACCAATCCGGCACCAGCGTCCTCAAACGCCCCCGCCTGGCCAAGAACGGCGACGGGCGCTGGCGGGCCCGTCTGTTCCTGCCCGCGCTGACCGCCGCCCGCTACAACGCCGACATTCGTGCCCTCTACCAACGCCTCATCACCGCCGGCAAACCCAAGATGAGTGCTGCCAGCGCGGCCATGCGCAAGCTCGTGCAGATCGCCTTCGGCGTGTTCAAACACCAGCAACCTTATCGGCCGCAGAACGCCTGATCCACACCCGTGGTTACTGCCCAGACGCCCTGGGACAGTGGGGCTTTCCTCCTGCCGAACCCGGACCTTGGGGACCGAGTCTGTCAAGGAGGAGTCCCGAGGAACGAGGGAAGCTCCTTGATGGGCTCGGTCCCCAAGGTAGCCTGCCCGGCGGGAGGAAATCCCCATACCCGCTGCGCGACCCAACCGAGGACCCAACCCTTGACGAGAAAGACGGTATCTTGTATCGGCGCTTGGCATCGTCTGTTGCCTGACCGACGCCCGCGCCGCCGACGAGATGCAGTTCGTGGAGCTGATCGAGGAAGTGCTGACCGAGCCGCGCGTCACGGCCGAGGCGGTGTTCGTCGGTCTGGTGCGCGCGCCCGCACCGGATACGGCCCGCGATGGGGCGGTGCCCATCCTCGCGCAGATGCCGCCCAAACATCGCGCCGACGGGATCTGCGTGCGCGTCACCACGGCGGACGGCCTTTATTCCGGCCAGGGGCGATACGCCGATCCGGGTGGCGGAGCGGAGGCGGCGGCGTTGATGGTCTACCGGCCCGAGAAAAAGCAGCTGGCCAATTATGGCGACGCCGACATCGCCGTGCTCACCTTCCCCTGCGATCAGTCCGGCGG
>JBAPYD010000766.1:0-2436 GCA_049284555.1 Chromatiaceae bacterium
CAGGTGGCGAAGACCCGCCAGTGCCGCCCGGCGCATTGGCGCACCCACTCCAGCCCGAGGCCGCGGTTGCTTCCCGTGATCAGCACCCTTCGCATGGGTCAATCTCCGCGTACCCGTTCACGGGACCTCGAATGAGCTGCTAGGAGGCTGTCCGACTTATCGGGCCGGAAGCTTCCGCTACGGGGCGTCGGCTCGCCCTGCCTAATCCCTCAGAAGTCCTGCTGCCACCCCCCGTCATCGTAAGACTCCATCTCATCCTTGAGGCGCTCAAAGAGGGCATCAAGTTCGCCCTGGATCGTCATGTCTTCAGCGTGATTTGCCTCGGCCGCGATGTAGCCGATAAGTTCGTCAAGATCGTCCAGCGTGTAGCGGAGGGCGAGCTTCGCTCCCGCAACACGGGCGAGTTTCAACCGCTCGGTCAGGTTCGGCCCGGCGAACGTGTGCTCCAGGACAAGGTCCCGCTCACGTGGAGTGAAGAGCACTTCGACAGCGCTGTCGGGCTCGATCTTCGTACGTGCCATGACTTGCCCTCAGTGCACCCGAGACCCCTCGCGGACGATCCGAAGATTGTCGAGACCGTTCTCGGCAAGCTCCTCTTCATAGCGATCGGTGATCTCAAAGAGCCCCGTGACCCGCTCCTCCTCGCTGCCCTCCCCCTCGGCGCAGATGGTCTCCTCTGCGGCAAGATCCCGAGCGGCAAGCCTGCTCGCCAACTCCATCCAGAACACCTGTTCGTTGTGCTCCTCGATGAACCGCATGTGGGGCGCATTCTCCTCGTACGCCGCGGTCTCGAAGTACTCATCCTCCTTCGGCGAGTACTTGAAGGCATCCGCCATACCCATCTCCTTGTGGTGGGCCAGCACCTTCTTCCGCAGCTCCCGGTATGGCTTCGTCGCTGCGCGCTCCTCCACGTCGTGTCCGGTTATCACCCAGTCGGCAAGGAGGAGCATCTCGACCAGTGTCTGGTACTCCTTCTTCGTGAAATTCATCTTCATGGTCTGCTGCCCACCTGCGGCCCCAGAGAAAGGCCAAGGATACAGCCCACCTCCCAGAAACGCCCCAGAACCTCGACCGCAGGGATGCGGCGCCCACGACCATGCAACGATTCGTTTGGACCCGGATCTGGCCTATATCAAAGGGGCCTGATCGGTCGATGTCGCCTAGACATCCGCTGAAGATGCAGCCGCGATGGTCTTGGCGCCTGCACGAACGCGGGTTGGCCGCGCCCAATTTGCGGCCCGGGCGGTGCCCCAGGCGAGGCCGCGCAGGAGATGGGACAAGGGCGACAAGAGCGCCAGGCCAAGCCTCAGCACGACGTAGAGAACGACGAGCCAGAACGGAAACTGCAGCATCCAAGGTGCGACGGCGAGCCAATCTGCTAGCTCGGCCAGGGTGGCGTTGGCGAGCGAAGGGTACCGGAACATGAGGTAGATGGCGGCCGGGACCGCACCGAGGCGAGCGACGCGCGCTGCCAGCCGACCGCTGCCGGCCAATACCCGCGAGCCGAACAGGGCCACCTTCCGGGAAAAGCCCCCCACGCGGGTCGCCTCCGCGGCAGGACCGGCCAGCTTGGTTGCCCGGACCGCTTTGAGCAGTTTCACGCTCGTCGCTATAACCGCAACGTCCAGCGCGGCCCAGCCCAGGTCCGATGCCAGGATCTCCTCCCCCAGCCGCCACTTGGCCTCCAGGTCCCGGATCCCGCCCAAGAACAGGTCACCCAGTCCCTCCAGCACCCGTTCGGTCTGCACCCATTCGACCTTGCCGTCCGGCGTGACGGCGAACTGCCCCAGGAAGCCATGGCCACCCGCGCGGATGAAGTTGACCGCGTACCAGCCGCGCAACTCGGGGGTCAGTGCCGGGCCCGAAGCTGCGGCCTCCGCTGGCCTTCCCATGAGCCGTGAAAAATAGGCCGCGACGTCGTTCCAACGCGCGCCGAGCGCCCTGCGGATCTCAAGCGAGGTCAGGTCGTGGTCCATGAAGTAGCCGATCGGAAGCAGTGCCGTCTCCCCGTAATGGAGCAGGACGTCCTGAAACTCCGGCTCGGCGCCGTAGACCGGCAGGATGCGCCGCGCGAGATCCGGGTACCGCAAGAGGGCGGAGCGCGCCTTGAGGACCAGCGCCTCGTTGTCGGCGTAATCGAGCAGCAGCGCCTGCACCTCCACTGGCTGCGCCTCGATTCGCGGCGCCGTGTCGCCAAACGTCTGACCAACGGCCAAGCCGATCAGTTGGTCTTCGTAGCTCGGCGTGGGGTCTGTGAAGGTCAGCACCCCGGCTCCGACAACGGCGAGCAGGCTCAGCAGAACGACTCTGGGACTCTGGTTCATCGGTTACTTCCAGGCCGCGCCGAACGGCGCATATCAGGGCTTCATGTTGGCTGGCGCTCACCCGCCGGCGCACCCAGTGCGTTAATCCTTCAAGCTAGAGTCGCGGCGACTC
>JBAPYD010000767.1:0-6723 GCA_049284555.1 Chromatiaceae bacterium
CGGTACTCCGCTGTCGAAGGAATTTTCGTGCTTGGTCTTTTTCGATAGTGTCACGTCATCCCAATGCACGATTTTTCAGAGTGAGACAGCGATGAATATCTACGTAGGCAACCTTCCCTACAGCGTCACCGATGCCGATCTGCGCGAGACCTTCGCTCAGTTTGGCGAAGTGTCCACCGTCCAGCTGATCAGCGACAGGTTCACCGGCGAGTCCAAGGGCTTCGGCTTTGTGGAGATGACCAACAATTCGCAGGCGGACGCGGCGATCAAGGGCCTGAACGGCAGCGCCATGAAAGGGCGCAACATCACCGTCAATCAGGCCAAGCCGAAGAGCGATCGCCCCGCGCGTGGTGGTGGCCGGCGCTTCTGATGGGCTGAGCTCTCGACCGGTCCCGGAGCCCCGTTTCCGGGGCCGACACTAGAAAGCCCGGCTTTGGCCGGGCTTTCTGTTTGTTGTCGTCCGTCCGCCGATAAGGCACCACCCCAAGGGTGAGAGCCGCGAGGGGGACCGGTCCGTGGCGGTCTACCGAGCGAGCGGGCCACTCGGTGCCCCGGGCCGCGACGGATCGGGGCCCCTGGGGAGGAGGATTGACTTATCGGATGACGGCCGCCGCCGGGGCTGGTGCGCTCGGGGGCGCGGCAACAGGCGCTCCGCCCGGGACCCCATACGGCATGCCGTAACCACCACCGTAGGGTGCGCCATAGCCGCCACCGTAGGGTGCGCCGTAGCCGCCACCGTAAGGCGTCCCCCCGTAGCCGCCACCATAGGGCATGCCGTAGCCGCCGCCATAACCACCCGGGGGACCGCCGTAGCCGTAGGGCCCGTAGCCGTTATATCCGCTGCCGTAACCCCGGCCATAGCCGCGGCCGCGACCATAGCCGCTGCCAGTTCCGCCGCCGCTCATGCTCATGTTGAAATCCCCGGTGCCGTCACCGAAGACATCACCCATGTTGTCCCACAGGCCGTTGCCCATGCCGCTTCCGTAGCCTGGTCCGCCGCCCCACCAGGCGCCAGCGGAGAAAGAGGCGCCGGCCAGACCGGCGACGATGACCAGCCCCAGGGTTTTGAGTGTCTTACGCATTGTTCGTTTACCTGCCAAAGAATTGAATTGATGTAAGTTCAGACTGCTTACGCGCATCCGGGCCCGACTGCCTTTTTGGCAGGGAAATCCGGAGGTTGGCGTCCAGGCCATCAAGGAGGCTCAGAACGAGACTTCTGAATGAGACCGATCGTCGGCGCGGAATGCCGTACGGCGAGGAGCAAGGCAAAGCCTTGGCCCGGTCGTGGGGGGTAAACGCGCGGGCCTTCCAGCCCAGAACAACAGGAATGTCCTCTATTGAGACATGGAGTCCATGGGGAGCCGCTGCCGATCCACTCGCCACCTGGAATGGACTGGCCGGAGATGGGAGAACACATTTCCCCCGAATCCACCGTCTTCAATGCCCCGAGAAGGACCACTGACGCTGCCGGAGCATCCTGCGCCGCGCAACACGCTGAATTTCGCCGCGTGTCTTCTCGAGACACATCATCTGGCTCGGAGGCCAAAACGGTGCGTCACCCGAGGCACTATACGCGCTTTACTGACGAGGCGTCGTCGTTCTTTGGGGCCGTCTCTGGGGAGATGCGGATCAAATGCCGTCCTGGCACTTGGTCAGCTCGCGTCCCGCAGACGCGCGAGTCTCGGGGCATTCCACGTTCAAGGGCCTTGAGGCCCTTGAACGTGGCGGGCCATCCTTGGCCCGTGCGGGAAGCGCAATGCGTCAGCGCTTCCCCGGAAATTAGGCACTCGCCGGGGCTTCGAACAGCTTCGCCAAATCGGCTTCGATCAACCGGTAGACCTCGGCAAGCCGTGCCGCCCAGACCGTGGCGCTCGCCTCGGTTCGGACCCCGTCCTGTCGGATCTCGATCATCGCGCTCGGTAAGCCGCGGCCCCCGCCGTGTCGGGGGATCGTGTAGTCGATGTCCTCTTGGATGGGGTAGGGCTCGTTGTCCCCGATCGCGAGATCCCCGGTGCGACCGAGGGCCCCGATCAGCAGCTTGGCCAGGCGTGGGTCGCGCCAGGAGGAGAAGCCGATCTGCCAGGGTCGCCGCTGACCGTTCAGCACGGGCGTGAAGCTGTGGATGCTGAGCAGCACGGTCGCCCGGTTGGAGCGGCGGTCGAGCAGCTGGGCGATGGCACCGTGGTACGGCTCGAACAGCGCCTCGATCCGGCCCCGGCGCGCCTCGGGGGAGAGCCCCAGGTTGCCCCGGATGGGCACGCCGGCGCTGCATTCGGCAATGGATTCCGGGCTGGTGAGCGGTCGATTGCAGTCGATGACGAGCCGCGAGTAGCCGCTCATCACCAAGGGGGCATCGAGTTGGGCCGACAGGCGGTGCGCCACCTCGGCGGCACCGGGATCCCAGGCAATGTGATCGGACAACTGAGCCGGATCGAGACCAAGGTCCCCTAACCGTGTGGGAATCCGATGCGAGGCGTGATCGCACAGGAGCACGGCGCAGCCGTCGCCCTGCCCATTGACGACCTCGACGGCGGGCGGCTCGTCGGCCCCCAGCAGTCTCTCGGCCGCCGCCCTGGTCACCAGATCATTCCTTGCATCCGCGGCGGACTCACCCTTGCATCTCGTCCGTCCACACCGTGAAGCGCTTGAGCACATTGGGGCCGAATGCGTTGCTGATGGGTACATCCGCCGCATCCCGGCCCTGTGCGATCAGCACGCGGCCAATGCGCGGGCTGTTGTTGCGCGGATCGAAGGTGTGCCAGTGGCCGCCCAGGTACACCTCGAGCCAGGCGGAAAAGTCCATCGGCTCTGGAGCGGGGGGAACCCCGATGTCACCCAGATAGCCCGTGCAGTAGCGCGCCGGGATATTCATGCAGCGACAAAAGGCGACCGCCAGGTGAGTGAAGTCGCGGCACACGCCCGTGCGCTCGTTGAAGGCCTCGAGGGCGGTCTTGGTGGCCCGCGCATGCTGATAGCCGAAGGCGATGTGCCCGTGGACGAAGTCGCAGATCGCCTGGACCCGGGGCCATCCCAGGGGTGTGTGTCCGAAGAGGCGCCAAGCCGTCTCGGAGAGCCGGTCGGTTTCGCAGTAGCGGCTCCCCAGCAGATAAACGAGTGTCTCCGCCGGCAGATCCTGCACCGCGTGCTGGGGTGCGCACGGGTCGACCCTATCGGGGAGTCCGATGTCTTTGATCGTCGCGTCGGCGCTGATTCGGACCTCACCGGGTGGTGCGACGATCCGGCTGCACCAGTTGCCGAAGCCGTCGCGGTAGGCCGTGATCGGGAGCGGCGGATTGGTGACGATATGGTCCGGAGTGACGAGGTCCGAGACACGGGAGAAATGGACATTGAGCACCAGGATCATCGGTGTCGGCTGCGGACACTCGTAAACCAACTCGTAGCCAATCCTGATCTGCATCCTGATCTCCGCCAGCATCGAGAGCTCGCCATGAGGAGCGCGACTCAGCGGGCCTGTCACCCGCGGCGCGCGCCGATACCCACTCGACTGAACCCCGACAGGATACCAGGATCGCGGGGCGGCGGCGGGCCACCAAAGGGGCCAGCACGCCGAATGATTCCCTCGGCGAGCCGATCGTCGGCTGTCCCGCTGCCCTGCGCGACAGGGCGACCGGCGCTGGATTTCGTGAGCGCGTGACCCAATGTCGGCAACGTTTTGTGCAGCGGTCCGCGCCGTCGGCTTGGCACCGTGTCGTACAAGGACCGCGGTCGATCGATTGAGAGGTAGTAACCGTGCTTGACGAGATCTGTCGGTGCCATGACAGCCGCTGTCACGAACGCCAACGGTGCTTGAGGTGGACGGAGCGAGAGACGGGCGGCCCCCGGACCCCCCACGCCTACACGCTCTATCAAGGGGATGGGGGCTGGGCGCCGGAGACCCCTGAGTTCCGCGAGGAGCCGTGTCAGGAGAGGATTCCCGTCTGACGGGGGTCAAGGCGCCGCCCAAGGCTTCTCCTGGCCCGGTTGCCCTCGGGTTTCCCTCCGGCCCATACTCGGCGTCGGCCGCCCCCGGTTGGTGCCCGCCGTTGGCGGTGCATCGCGGACGTGCTTCCGACTCCGAAGATTCTCTTACGCAATGCGAACCGCACCCGCGCCGAGTCTGCGCCTCCTGGCCATCGTGCTGACACTGGCGGCGTCCTATTTTCCCCCGTCATCGGGTGGTGAACTCCTCTCCGGTGATCAACGCGGCGGCCGCGCCCAGCTCAACTATCCGAATGTGCCGCCCGAGCACCGGCACATGCGGCTCCTCTTGGACAATGCGTTCGACTATCTGAATCCGGCCCACGGCATTGCCGATCCCATCTCCGGGTATCCGGTAGAGGGTTGGAACCAGGAGCCGCAAAAGGGGGTCTTTCTCCGCTCCCTGACCCAGCTCACGGCCATTGGCGCCTGGATCGAGCTGCTCGCCAACGTGGCCGCGGGCTATGCGGACAATCCCCACGTCTCGAAGGACGCCGCATTGGCGGGGCTGTCTCGCGCGATCACCACCCTGCTCGGGGATCAACGCGATCCCGAGCTTTCCGCCAAGGGGCTGCTCGTGAACTTCATGAGCATGGAGGGCGGGAAGCGGGCCGGCCCTCTGCTGGAATCCATCGAGCGGGGTCGCTTCGTCGAGGCGTTCGGCGAGCAACAAGGGGAGGCCATCTGGCTGGCCCTGGTCGAGCAGGGCTGGCTCCGGGAGGAGGCCAATGGCCGCAAGGGACGCATCCTGCGGGGCAAGGGGTATGGGGCCACCCATTTCGAGGGGGCGTTGGCCCGCTATGCGGAGGAGTCCCTGAGTTCCGCGATCATGGGGCTCCTGGACCAACGGGTCGCCACCATCATCTTCGGCGACAACGCCAATCTCACCGCGGCGCTCGCCCGGTCCGCGGGGGCGCTCCTGAGTCCCGGGATCCGCGATGATGCGAGGGCCGTTCTATTGCGGGAGCAGCTGGAGCGGTTTATCGAGGGACAGGGGGAGGGTTACGCGCACTTGTTCGACCCCAAGAGCGGCACCTTCTTCTTCGGCTGGGATGCCACGGCCGATCGGTTCGTGGGCTGGGAGGATGGCCGGGGGGGCTGGGTGACCGGTCAGATGAACTATTTCATCAACGAGTTCCGCGGACCCTGGACCTTCGTGGTGCTGCGCTACGGGCTGCCCATGGCCGCGATCCGGAATGCAGGATTCAAGATCAAGCCGTACGGGGGGAGCGACGGGGCGGTCAGCTATGCGCTCGCGGCCTGGGACGGCTCGGCCTTCCAATTACTCGGACTCTCGCTCTTCATGCAGGAGACCAGCAATCCGGGCTGGAGAACGGTGATGGAGACCCTCGTGGACGCGGAGCTCGATTACTCGAATGGCCGCGGGCTGCCCGGTCTCTTGTCCGAGGCCTACAGCGGACGGAAGAGCGAGTACACGGGCCTCATCGGAATTCAAGACCTCGCGGTGACGGACAAGCCCCTCATCACCGACGCACCGTCCCTCTATACCCTCGGCGTGGCCTACTCGATCGCCCCGGAGAAGGTGGAGGGGTTCATCCAGGGACATTGGACCAAGATCTCGGCGCTGCTCAGTCCCCACGGACCCTGGGAGGGCTGGAATCTGACCACGAACCGGGTGATCCCCTACCAGACGACGGTGCACACCCTGTCCCTGATCCTGGGGGGAATCAACACCGCCCAGGAGAACATGGGTCGCTATCTCGAAGCGCATGGGCTCCACGGGCCGCTCGAGGCGCTCTATGCGCCCGGCGATCGGGTGGACCTGCTGGCGGAAGGCAACGGGGTGACTCCCTGGACCTCGGATGGGAGCCCTCTGGAGCTTTCGCGCGAGCCGGGGGTGGTGCGCTTTGCCTCGGGCCTCAGGGCAGCCGGCGGCATGGCCTTCGGGGTCCCGGGCCCTGGCGCCGTCAGCCTCTCGAACGGGAGGCTGGTGATCCGGTACCGATCCGAAACGGCGGTCGGGGACGCCTTCATCGCCTTCAAACGGGCCGCGGATGACCCGCTTCCACCGCCGGCCATTCCCGTCGAGATCTTCCTGCGACTCCATCAGACCCAGGAGGGTCAGATCGAGATCGCGCTGCCCGCGACACCGGCCCTGAGCGGGATCGAGGAGGTCTCGCTGGTCCTGCGTAGCACCGGGGGGCCGATGCCGGTGGATCTCTCCCTCCTGGCCTTTGAATTCATCCCTTTCGACTCGGCCCTGGACCCACGCAGGTGACCAGGCGCCCCTGCCCCACTTTGGCTACGACCCCTGCTCGTTCTCCAGGGCCTTGGTGGTGATCTCCTTGTACAGGGCGATGGCCCGCGTATAGAGTCCCTGCAGGTCTGGCCGCTGGTCCACGAGGCGCTTGATGTCCTCGGCGTCCGCGACGACGGTGTCGAGGTAGGCGAGGTCCGCGTCGTCGAGCGGCTCGCCGCGATCGACCTTCTCCTTTATGTCGAGCGTCCTCGGCAGCCTCTGCTTCTCGAATCGCTCGAGGAGCGCGACGGCAATCCCCTCTTCGGGTGAGATCTCGGTCATTGTCCTCTCCAAATTGAAGGGCGCCAGGGAAAGCGCCGATTCATGGCGCTTTCCGTTCGGGCCAGGGATGGCCCGCCGTAACTACTCAATAAGTCGCGGCAGGTATATCAAAGAGCTATGAGGATGAGTTAAAGTCACCATCCAGATATCACCGTCGTCTAGGGTCCAGATTCCTCCATGCCCGATCTCAAACAACTACCGAA
>JBAPYD010000768.1:0-1677 GCA_049284555.1 Chromatiaceae bacterium
GTATCGCCCCCGTCAGTGGGCGCCGGGGGCCGCGTCCCGGCCACGGCCCTCGGCCCCCGGCCCGCCGCGTAGACCCCTTCCTTCATGGCCGTCGCGGGAACTTGCCGAAGTCCGGGGGGCGCCGCTCCAGGAAGGCGTCCCGGCCCTCCTGGGCCTCGGCGGTGGTGTAGAAGAGGGCCGTGGCGTTTCCCGCCAGCTCCTGGATGCCGGCAAGCCCGTCGGTGTCCGCGTTGAAGGCGGCCTTGAGCACCCGCAGGGCCGTGGGGGAGAGCTCCAGCATGCGGCGGCACCAGGCGACGGTGACGGGCTCCAGCTCCGCCAGCGGCACCACCGCGTTCACGAGACCCATGGCCAAGGCCTCCTGGGCGTCGTACTGGCGGCACAGGAACCAGATCTCCTTGGCCTTCTTGAGCCCCACGGTGCGGGCCATGAGTCCGGCCCCGAAACCCCCGTCGAAGCTTCCCACCCGGGGTCCGGTCTGGCCGAAGCGGGCATTGTCCGCGGCAACGGTCAGGTCGCAGACGAGGTGGAGCACATGGCCGCCGCCGATCGCGTAGCCCGCCACCATGGCCACCACGGGCTTGGGCAGGGTACGGATCTGGCGTTGCAGCTCGAGCACGTTGAGGTGCTCCACCCCGGCGCCGTCCCGGTAGCCCTCGTCGCCGCGCACCCGCTGGTCGCCACCGGAGCAGAAGGCCAGGTCGCCGGCCCCGGTGAGCACGATGACCCCGACGGCGGGGTCCAGGTGGGCCCGGTGGAAGGCGTCGATCAGCTCCCGCACGGTCTCCGGTCGGAAGGCGTTGCGCACCTCCGGGCGGTTGATGGTGACCTTGACGATGCCCCGGTCGCCCCCCTGGCCCTGCTCGTAGAGGATGTCCCGGTAGCCGATCCCGGGTGGCGTTTCCCACTGGACGGGCGGGCCGTCCCCCGACTCTTGCATGGCGTTTGACTCCAGAGACTGCGCGCTAGCCGATCAGATCCTCGCCTGCCAGGACACGGCGGAATCCCAGGTGGACCTCCTGGCTCCGGGGGGCGTCCACTGCGACCTCGATCAAGCCGCCGGGCTCCCCCGCGAGGCAGCGGCCGAGCTCCTCACCCAGGGCCTTGCTCCAGGAGGCCGCATCCGCGACGTGCCGATGGCGCAGCCCGAAGGGCCGGGCGAGGTCCCCGAGGTCCAGGGGTCGGGGCGTGCGCCACAGGCGCTCGAAGTCGGGGAGACCCGACTGGGGCAGATAGTCGAAGATCCGTCCCCCGCCATTATTCAGGACGACGCAGGGCCGGTCGAGCCGCCGGGCAAGCATCAGGCCCGAGAGGTCGTGGAGGAAGGACAGGTCCCCCAGCAGCCCCGTGGTGGGGACGCCCGCCGCGTTGAGACCGGCGAGGGTCGAGAGCTGCCCGTCGATCCCGCTGGCCCCCCGATTGCCGAACAGCCTCAGGGGCGCGTCGCGGGTGCCCGACCAGGTCTCGAGCTGCCGGATCGGCAGGGAGTTGGCGCAGAGCAGCCCGTCTCCCGCCGGCAGGCTCGCCACCAGATCGCGGATCACCTGGGCCTCGCACCAGGGGCACTCGGCCAGATAGGATCGGGTCAGCTCGCCGACCCGCCCCTCGGCGTGTCGCCACAGGCCGAGCCAGTCCCGGTCCCCGGGGCTCGGCGGGTCGGCGGCCAGGGCCCCGCAC
>JBAPYD010000769.1:0-3267 GCA_049284555.1 Chromatiaceae bacterium
GGGCTGGAGTGGACAGACGACTTCCTGATGAAGGTCTCCGAGCTCACCGGCAAGCCCATCCCCGAGTCGCTGGCCAAGGAGCGCGGCCGTCTGGTGGATATGATGACCGACAGCCACTCCTGGCTGCACGGCAAGCGCTTCGCGCTCTGGGGCGATGCGGACTTCGTGCTGGGCATGGTCAAGTTCCTGCTGGAGCTCGGCGCCGAGCCGACCGACATCCTCTGTCACCACGCCAACAAGCGCTGGAAGAAGGAGGTGGAGAAGCTGCTGGCCTCCTCGCCCTACGGCAAGAACGGCGTGGTGCACACCGGGCACGACTTGTGGCACTTCCGCTCCCTGATGTTCACCAACAAGCCGGACTTCATGATCGGCAACTCCTACGGCAAGTTCATCCAGCGCGACACGCTGCATAAGGGCAAGGAGTTCGAGGTTCCCCTGATCCGGATCGGGTTCCCCATCTTCGACCGTCACCACCTGCATCGCATGACGACCATGGGCTACGAGGGTGCCATGTACATCCTCACCACCCTGGTCAACGCGGTCCTGGAGCGGCTCGACGAGGAGACCCGCGGGATGGGCACCACGGACTTCAACTACGACTTGATTCGCTAATGCGAATCAAAGGGTGGCGAGCGCCCCCTTCCGGGGCGCCCGACCACCGGGAGCTGTAGGTCGGACTGCAGATCGGACTGTAGGTCGGACTTCAGTCCGACAACGACCTCTCGGAAAAAGCCAAACGTCGCTGTCGGGCGGAAGCCCGACCTACGACGAATGTGTCGAGCGCATGCCCTAGATCCCGAACGGAGATCCCCGAATGCCCAGCGTCATGATCCGCAGGAAGGACAACGGCGACCTCCTCTTCTATGTCGCGAAGAAGGACATGGAGGAGACCATCGCCACGGTGGAGACCGACACCTCCGATGCCTGGGGCGGAGCGGTCGAATTGACCGACGGCTCCCGATGGTACGTCGATCCCATCAGCCCTCCGCCCGAGTTCCCGACCACCCTGCGCTTCAAGCGCGCCGAATGAGCACCCGGCCGGCGACCCGATGTTGTCCGGCCACCCCATACCGGAGAGAGACATGGCCCTTCAAATCGTCAAATCCGTTTGCACCTCCTGTGGCGACTGCGAGCCCGTCTGCCCCACCCACTCCATCAGCCCCTGGAAGGGGGTCTACAAGATCGACCCGGAGACCTGCACCGAGTGCGAGGGCGAGTACGACATGCCCCAGTGCGTCAACGCCTGCATGGAGGACGACTGCATCATCGCCGCTTGAGCTGGAAGAGAATAGTCCGCGAATGTACGCAAAAGAACGCGAATAGCGCGAACAGGGATTGACGCGGGGGTCTGGATATCTCCCGCCGGCTTTAGGGATGAGCCGTGATGTCAGCAGTGCGTTGCGTCATCTGCGACTTCTTCGCGGCAATTCTTCCTGGCCACTGCGCAGGGCGTTGAGCAATTGGCGCGAATCCTGGCTCATCCCGCCTGATTCCCCATTTGCGTTCATTCGCGTTCATTTGCGGACAAATTCCTATGTCAAGCCCCATCTCCGACGAGATCGCCCTACGTATCGGGCTCGCCGCCCGGGCCCTCCCGGACACGCCGCCCGCGCGTTTGATCCGTGTCCTGGCAGACGCCGTGGGGCTCCCACCGACTGCCGAGAAGCTCGACGGTCTCCGGGTGAAGGACCTCAAGACCGCGGCGGATGGCGAGCTGGGCGACATCGATGCCGACGCACTCAAGGCCGCCCTGGCCCTGTTGAAGGGCGAGGGGGTGGATGAGCCGGACCCGCCCCCGCCCCTCGATGCCTATTCCGACGGCGACATGCCGGGGTCCATCCGGGTTGCCTGCGCCTCCAATGGCGGCGAGGACCTGGACGGGCACTTCGGCAGCGCCCGCCGCTTCCTGATCTATCAGGTCTCCGCGGATGCCCTTCGCCTGATCGACGCGAGAACCCCCCAGGACGCGGGGGCCGAGGACAAGAACGCCTACCGTGCCGGGCTCATCGGCGACTGCCAGGTCCTCTATGTCGCCTCCATCGGCGGCCCGGCGGCGGCGAAGGTGGTCAAGGTCGATATCCACCCCATCAAGGACGCCGCCGGAGGCAGCGCCCGGGAGCGCATGGTCGCGCTGCAGCGGATCCTCGCCGACAAGCCGCCTCCCTGGCTCGCCAAGGTCATGGGCCAGGCCCCCGAGGAGCGCATCCGCTTCGAGGCGCAGGAGCTGGGGGCCTGATGGACCCGTCGCGCATCGACCAGATCGCCGCCGTGGTGGAGCGGGCCGGGCTCAACGAGCAGACCCTGGCCGCCCTGCGCGAGACCTTCACGGACATCCATCTGACCTACTGCATGGACGACGACATCGGTTCCGGGCCCGCGGCCCCACGGCCCGTGCGGGAGGCCGACGGCTTTCGCATCTATCTGGTGGACGGGCGCGACCACTGCATGCGCTTCACCCGGGAGTTGGCATCCGCCACGGGCCTGGTGCTGGCGGAGGTCCTGCCCGATGATGGCGACTAGGCCGGAGGGGCGCCGAAAATGAACCAAGCAAGCAATCTCAACCCAGCTCCCGTCCCGGCACTCGAGATGCAGGTGGCGGAGCTTTGCGCCTCCCTCCCCGTCACGTGTGACCCGGCAGCGCTGGCAGCGGCGGTCCAGGACCTGCTGCCCGGGCTCGAGGTCCGCCATATGCTGTCCCGCGGGGGCTGGCACCGCCTCGGCGGGGTCGTGGACATGGAGGGCCGGCGCATCGCCCAGGGCATCCGCGAGTGGGCGGAGACCGAGTCCGAGGGCGACATCGACCGGCTGATGGGAAAGCTGGCGGGCAGGCGCCTGTTCGCCACCCGATCGAACGGGCGCACCCACTATCTGGTCGCCCCTACGGGGACTGGACCCGAGGACTTCATACAGATCGAGGTGGAAGAGATCCAGGAGGTCCTGGACCGCTGCATCACCGACCCGGACTGGCTTCCGGATGGCATCGCGGAGTTCGTGGACCCCTTGGACTTTCCCCGGCTGGAACCGGAGCCGGTCGGGGAGCCCCATCTCGTGTTCCGCCGTCTGGTCCGCGTGCCGGATCTCATGGCCTCGGGCGATGGGGGGCCCAAGCTCCACCGCTTTCTCGCGGACTGGGGACGCAGCAGCGCCGGCGATTCCGATCGCTTCTGTGATCACTGGATCCTGTCGATCCGCGAGTATCAGGACCGCGACGGCGAGGGCCGCCTGAGCGCCAAGCCGGTCCCCGCGGTGCAGGAGTCGGTGCCGGGG
>JBAPYD010000770.1:0-9112 GCA_049284555.1 Chromatiaceae bacterium
GCTGATCATCGCCCACCGGCTCCACACGGTCCGCCGCGCGGACCGTATCCTGGTGCTCGATGGCGGCCGGGTGGTCGAGTCGGGTGCCCATGACGCGCTCATGGGAGGGGACGGGCTCTACCAGCGCCTCGTGTCCGCCATGGAGGTCCCGACGTGACTGGTCCGGGGCGGTTCCTCGTCCTCCTCCGGCCCTATGCCGGCTGGATGGCCCTTGGGATTCTGCTGTCTCTCGTCACCCTGATGGCCAACCTCACCCTGATGGCCGCCTCGGGCTGGTTCATCGCCTCCATGGCCATCGCCGGCGCGGCGGGCGTGAGCATGAACTACTTCACCCCCGCGGCCGTCATCAGGGCCTGCGCAATCGCCCGCACCCTGGGACGCTACGGGGAGCGTCTGGTCACCCACGATGCCACGCTACGCCTGCTTTCGGGTCTGAGGGTCTGGTTCTACCGGCACCTCGAGCCCCTGGCCCCGGCGCGGCTCCAGCAATTCCGCAGCGGCGACCTCCTGAGCCGCATCCGTGCCGACATCGATACCCTCGACAACTTCTATCTCCGGACCCTGGTGCCGACGGTCACTGCGGTCCTCGCCAGTGCCGCGGCGTGCCTCTTCCTTCTCGGCTACGATTCGCGTCTCTCCCTCATCCTCTTGGTCTTTCTCCTGCTTGGAGGGGTCGGCGTCCCCTGGATCGCCCGGTACCTGGGGGACCTTGCCGGCCGCCGACTGGTCACCCTCAAGTCGGAGCTGAGGGCCGCCGCGATCGATGGTGTCCAGGGACTGGCCGAGCTGCAGGCCTACGGGGCGGCCACGGCCCAGGCCGACCGGATCGAGGCGTTGAGCCGGGCGCTCGCGCGGGAGCAGCAGCGGCTCTCCAGTCTCTCGGGGCTCTCCCAGGGTGCCCTCGGGCTCACCACGAATCTGGCCCTCTGGCTCGTGGTCTGGACCGCCATCCCACTCGTCCAAAAGGGCACGATTTCGCCGCCCGACCTCGCCATGCTCGCCCTCTTCACCCTGGCCGCCTTCGAGGCGGTGGCGCCCTTGCCTGCCGCCTTCCAGTCCCTGGGCGAGACCTGGACCGCGGCCCGCCGCGTCCAGGAGATCCTGGACGCGGAGCCCCAGGTCACGGAGCCACCCTCCCCCGCCCCCTTGCCAAGGGGTCGCTCCGTGAGCTTCGAGGGGGTCGAGCTGACCTATCCGGGCGCCGCCCGATCCGCCTTGAGCAACATCGATCTCCATATCCCCCAGGGGGCAAAGGTCGCAATCCTCGGCCCGACCGGGTCTGGAAAGACGAGTCTGGTCAACCTCCTGATCCGGTTCTGGGCGCCCGACCGGGGACGCATCACCCTGGGCGGGACGAACATCGCGGCCCTCGGCGGGGAGGAGGTGCGCCGACAGGTCGCCGTGGTCTCCCAGCGCACCCACCTCTTCAGCGGGAGCATCCGGGACAATCTGTTGCTCGCCCGCCCCGACGCCGATCAGGCCGAGCTGGAGCGCGCCTGCCGGGTGGCGGAGATCCACGGATTCATCGCCGCCCAGCCCGAGGGCTACGACACCCAGGTGGGTGAGGCCGGGGTCGCCCTGTCCGGCGGTCAGGCCCGTCGCCTGGCCATTGCCCGGGCCCTGCTCAAGGATGCCCCCATCCTGATCCTGGACGAGCCCACTGAGGGCCTGGACGGTCCCACGGCTCTGGCCCTCATGAAGACGCTGAACGCGCTGATGGCAGATCGCACCGTGCTGCTCATCACCCACCGCCCCGAAGGTCTGGACCGGATGGATGCGATCCGGGTGCTACACCAAGGGTTGCTCCTCGACGATCCGTCCCGCCGAGGCGAGGTGTCCCGCTCGATGTCGCGGCTGGATCAGCCGCCGATGGCAGGCTACAGCCGCTTTCCCGGTCCGAGCAGCCAGTAGCCGTGGATCGCGTCATCCGGCCAGTCGAGACTCTCGATCCGCCCCAGTGAGAAGATGAACGACGAGTCGGAAACCGCCTCGACGGCCGATCGGTGCCCAATGAGCTCGGTGCCGGCGATATCGAAACGGCTTGCCTCGGCTGCGATCGCCACATCACCCTCGACCCGTCCCGCGGCGAGATAGACCGTCGATCCGCGCGACCGGATGCCGGTGCCACCACCCGTGATGGTGCTGTTCTCGATCAGGACGTTGGAATCGGTGATCTCCAGAGCGCCGATCTCCGCGTTGCGAATGATCGCATCGCTGCAGCGATCCAGGACGAGGCGCTCGATCCTTCCGGTGTATTGCTGCCCATAGCGGCCGCTGCACGCGAGCTGTCCCTCGCTGCCTGCCCCGACCGCGGGCTGCTGCCGGTAGAGCGCGGGATCGACGGTCGAATCGAGATGCGACCGCAACAGCGGGACGAACCGGTCCACATCGTCCCGGATCGTCATATGCCCCCCTCCTGGAATCACCTCCAGCCTCGAACGGGGAATGCGGGCGTCGAGGACATAGCCTGTCCGCAGCGGCGCCGCTTGGTCGATCTCGCCCCACACGATCAAGGTCGGCGCGGTCACCCGGTCCAGGGCCTCGCTGAAATCCTCCTGCGCGAGGGCAAAACCCGCGATCGCCGACGGGTTGCCCTTCAAGACCTTCTGCCTCAGCGCCGGGATCTCCATCAGTAGGCCGAGGTCTGCCGGCAATTGCGCCTCTGCCCTCTCGAGCATGACCCCGACGAGATCGGAGATGATCCCCTTACCCGGGAGCGTATGCCCCGAGAGCTGCTCCAACCCCAGGGGGGCCAGAGACTTCGTATAGGCCATCCGGTGCAGGATGCCGGCCGCCCCCACCAACGTCAGGGTCTTGAGGTCGTCCGGATAGCGGGCGGCATAGCGCAGGGCGATGGTCCCACCCATCGATTGGCCGACCAGATGAAAGGGCCGTATGCCATGGCGCTTGGCCAGCAGGCGCAGCAGCCGGGCGTAGCGCGTCGGGGTGTAGTCGGCGTCGGCGGCCGACGAGCGGCCGAATCCCGGCAGGTCGAAGGTCAGGACGTGATAGTGGGACTGCAGGCGCTGGGCCACCCCCTGCCAGTCATTCGAGGCGCCGCCGCCCAGTCCGTGCACCAGCACCACCGTCTCCTTGGAGGGATCGCCGGCCTCTTCCACGTAGACCTCACCGCCGAAGACCGGGTCAGGCTCGAGCCGGCCCTCCGCGACCGCCAACCCGAGGGGACCCGTCAGCCAGAGAAGCACGCAGAGGCGGATGAAGCGCGGAAAGGTGCCGGTCATCGTCTTCGACTCGTCCGCGACGCGGTGCGGACCGGTCCTCCGTGTCGCCAGCATCGCTAGCGGGACTTGGCCGGCTCGTTCTGGCCGGGCTCGTTATGGGCTGGGGCGTGGCCCCGGTGTGAGGCGAAGGCGAGGCGATCCAACACGCCCAGCAGGAGCGCGGAGACCACGAACGTTAAGTGGATGATCACATACCAGAGCAGCTTGTCATTGGGGATCTCCGGGATGTTGACGAAGGCCTGGAGCAGGTGGATGGAGGAGATGGCCACGATCGAGGCCGCCACCTTGAGCTTGAGGGTGCCCGCGTCGAGCTTGCCCAGCCAATCGAGCTTGTCGCCCGCCTCGCGGACATCGAGCCGGGAGACGAAGTTCTCGTAGCCGGAGAACATCACCATCACCACCAGGCTCGCCACCAGGGCCAGGTCGATCATCGCCAGGATCACCAGGATCATGTCCGACTCGGCCATCTCCAGGATATGGCCGAGCAGGTGAAAGAGCTCCTGGACGAACTTGATCCCCAACGCCAGCAGCGTCAGGGACAGTCCGAGGTAGATGGGGGCCAGCAGCCAGCGGCTGGAGAAGAGCAGACGTTCGATCAGGCGCTCCAACATACCTCGCTCCATCGATCAGCGTGAGACGAGCAGCGGCGCCGTAGTGTCGGCCGAGCCAAGGGTCGAGTCAACGCGGGCAGGCACGCCCTTCGCCTTTGCCTGGCCTCGCACCTACAGCCAGCCCTTGCGCTTGAAGTAGAGCACCGGCAGGACCGCCGAGATCACCATGATCCCAATGGACAGCAGATAGCCATACTCCCAGTGCAGCTCCGGCATGAAGTCGAAGTTCATGCCGTAGATACTGGCGATCAGGGTGGGTGGCAGGAAGGCCGCGGCGGCCACCGAGAAGATCTTGATGATCTGGTTCTGCTCGATGTTGATGAAGCCCTGGGCCGCCTGCAGGAGGAAATTCACTTTCTCGAACAGATAGTTATTGTGTGGAAGCAGGGCATCGATCTCAGAGATCAGGTATTTGAGCCGTTTCGCGGCGGGCTTGGATGCCTGGGCGCTGCGCAGCACGAAGGCCAGGTCCCGACGGGCGTCCATCAGGCATAGGCGCACCTTGCCGTTCACGTTCTCGTGCCCCGCCAGGCGCTCCAGGGCGTCCTCCAGGTCGGCGTCCGGGTCCTCCAGGACCAGGTGACTCGTCTCCTCCAGGTTGCGATAGAGCTCCTGCAGGGTATCCCCGAGATCCATCACGGCGATCTCCAACAGGCTCGCGAACAGGCCGAGGGGGTCCGAGATGAGCGCGGGCTGACGTCGCACCCGCATGCGCAGGAGGCGGATGGCGGGCACGTCCCGATCGTGAACCGTGATCAGCCGGCCCTGGGAGAAGGCCAGGGTCACGCTCGTATTCTCGGGCTTGCCCTCCACCTGGTGCAGGAACAGGATGGAGAGGTGGAAGCCCTGATCGTCCAGGTAGGACCTGGTGCTCGCCTCGATCTCGTCCGCGTCCTCCTCGTCCGGGAGGGTGTGCGGCACCAGGGGGGAGACCTGCGCGTACTCCTCGTCGTTCGCCTCGGAGACATCGATCCAGACTGCCTCTCCGAGCCGTCCCATGTCCTCGATGATCTCGACCCGCTGATCCTGGTATTTGCACGCAAACAGCACCGGGAATCCTCCAGTCCCCGGTCCCTGCCGGGGCGCTCAGTGTGGTCGGGGTCTACCCGCCCGCGGAATGGGCCATCGCGGGGTGCCAGGAGCAGCCCCGTTCGATCTCGGGTGCGCATCATACACAGGGTCTTGGCGGCCTGCCCTTCGCCGGCAGGATCGGCGCCATCCGCCGAGGCTTCCGGGTCGCCGGGCGTGCCGTGAGCCACCTGGGGCGACCCCGGGCGACTGTAGGGAGATCCGGTTCCTCACGCACCAGAAGGGGTGGAGCACGTTGGCTCGCGGTCGCGGATCGGGCGAGAATAGCCCAAGCGGTGCGCGAGCGGCCCGAGCGCGTCACGCCGGGTCGGACGGGCCCAGGCTGACCGCTGACACCCCCGGATCCGCGGCCAGCGCCACACATTGGAGTCCTCCTGCATGCTGGTAAGGCCATGACCGACCCGACCTCCCCCCAGCTTTCCCATCCCGAGACCTGGCAGCTCGCAATCCGCGTGGTTGCAATGCCTGCAGATACCAATGCTTACGGCGATATCTTCGGGGGATGGCTGATGTCCCAGGCGGACATTGCCGGCAGTACCCTGGCCGTTCGGGTGAGCGGAGGTCGGGTGGCGACCGTGGCGGTGAAGGAGTTCCGCTTCATCGCGCCCGTCCTGGTCGGCGACCTGGTGGAGCTCTTCGCCCGTGTCGAGCGCGTGGGCAGGACCTCGGTCGCGGTCGCCATCCAGGCGTGGGCCCAGGGCGAGCCGGACCCGCGGAGCCGTCGCCGGGTCGCCGAGTCCCAGATCGTCTATGTGGCCGTCGACGACCAGCGTCGGCCGCGATCCGTTGTGTCTCCGGCGCCGGTCTTGGCCTAATATTCCCGGGCCGCCGGCCGCGCGTGAGTGGTCTCGGCAATTACTCCGACCTGGTCCACGGTGAAGTCCGACCGTCCGGCCTGCGCGCGCCCCCGCTTGGCGCCGGGGTCAAGTCGCGGCCGGGCGATTGACTGGCCGACCGGGAGGCGCCCTCCCCTGGCCCCCATGAGGAGAAACCAGACGATGTTCGAAGCGACGAAGGTGGGCCGTTCGGTCTCCAAGGAAGACTTCAAGGAGCAGCAGCAAGAGCTGCGTACCCAGCTACTGGCGGTACAGAGGGAGCTGCGGCAGACCGACATGCCGGTGGTGGTGATCATCTCCGGGGTAGAGGCGGCGGGCAAGGGAGAGGTGGTCAACCGGCTCAACGAATGGCTGGACACCCGGGGCGTTCAGACCTTCGCCTTCTGGGACGAGACCGACGAGGAGCGGGCCCGGCCCCGCTACTGGCGTTTCTGGCGCACCCTCCCACCCCGGGGCGAGATCACGATCCTTTTCGGGGGCTGGTACATGACCCCCATCGAGTACCGCTTCCAGGACCACTGCACCGACGCCGAGCTGGACGCCGAGCTCAACCGTATCGTCGATTTCGAGCGCATGCTCATCCACGACGGCGCCCTGATCGTGAAGTTCTGGTTCCATCTCTCGGAGGAGAACCAGAAGGCCCGGTTGAAGGAGCTGTCCCGGGATGACCGCAGCCGCTGGAAGATGGTCCCGAGCAAGGCCAAGTTCTCCGAGCACTACCAGGCCTTCGAGCGCGTCGCGGAGCGGGTCATACTCCACACGGACAGGGGCATCTCTCCCTGGTATCTGATCGAGGCCGAGGACCGCCGATACCGCGACCTCACGGTGGGCAAGACCCTCCTGCACGCCATTCGCACGCGTCTGAGCGAGCCCGCGCCGGAGGACCACGGCACCACGGCGGGAAGCCCCGAGCTCCCCGCCGGGGCGAGCGCCCGCATCACCCTGCTGGACCAGCTGGACCTCTCCCTCTCCCTCCCCGCCGACGAGTACAAGCGATCCATGAAGTCGCTCCAGGCGGAGCTCAACGAGCTGGCCTGGCAGGCCTACAACAAGAAGCGCTCGACCGTTCTGGTGTTCGAGGGGATGGACGCGGGTGGCAAGGGGGGGGCCATTCGCCGCATTACCAGCGCCATCGATGCCCGGCTCTACCGGGCCATCCCCGTGGCCGCCCCCACCGACGAGGAAATGGCCCATCACTACCTCTGGCGTTTCTGGCGCCACGTCCCCCGGGCCGGCTATATCACCATCTACGACCGTTCCTGGTACGGGCGCGTGCTGGTGGAGCGGGTGGAGGGATTCGCCAGCGATGCGGAGTGGCGGCGGGCCTACTCGGAGATCAACCAGTTCGAGGAGCAGCTGGTGGACAACGGCGTCATCCTCCTCAAGTTCTGGGTGCAGGTCAGCCAGGACGAGCAGCTCAGCCGTTTCAAGGACCGGGAGGCTGTCCCCTACAAGCGCCACAAGATCACGGAGGAGGACTGGCGCAATCGGGAGAAATGGCCCAAGTACCGGGAGGCGGTGAACGAGATGGTGGTGCGCACCAGCACCAAGTACGCAAGCTGGACCCTGGTCGAGGGCGACGACAAGCCCTATGCCCGGGTCAAGGTCCTGCGCGCCATCTGCGATGCCCTGGAGACCGCACTGAAGACCCCCCAGGCACCCAGTGCCGGCTATCGGCCTTGCGGTGACCGTCGCCCACAAGAGTCTGCACGCGCGGGCAACACCAAGGGCGCCGCGGCGACCAACGGCAAATCGCCCGACAAGGGCGACAAGGAGGAGGACGGCAAGAAGGGAGAAAAAGGGGGCAAGAGCGAGAAGTAGAAGCCTCGAGGAGGGCGGCTCGGGACCGCGGGGGGCTCGATCCCCTGGCCCCGAGCCACCGCTCGCTCAAGGCTCGCTCAGAGCTGGGGCTTGGGGGTCGCCGCCGTCTCCACGGGCAGGATCGGGTACTCGACCGTGGGCTGCTCGCCGGTCAGGCTGCCGAGGAAGGTCGCGATCAGCTTGGCCTCGTCGTCCTTGAGCTGGGTGCCGAGCTGGGCGGTTCCCATGATGGCGACGGCCTGCTCGAGGTCCCAGACCTGCCCCGAGTGGAAGTACGGGGCGGTGATCGCGACGTTCCTCAGGGGGGCCGCCCGGAAGACGTACGCGTCGCTGGCGGTCTTGGTGACCTGGAAGCGACCCTTGTCCTCGGGCGGCAGGATATCCGCGCCGGGCTTCTTGATCAGGCCGAACGGATAGTACTCCTGGCCCCCGAAATTGACCCCGGCGTGGCAGGCGGTGCAGCCCTTGCTCACGAACAGGTCCAGACCCAGCTTCTCGTCGGCGGTCAGGGCGTTGTCGTTGCCCTCGATCCAGGCGTCGAAGGGTGAGCCCGGGGTCACCAGGGTCGCCTCGAAGGCCTCGATGGCGCGGGCCATGTTGTCGAAGGTCACCGGATCGGCCTCCCCCGGGAAGGCGCGGCCGAAGCGCTCGACGTACTCGGGCATGCTCTTGAGGGTCTCGACCACGGCGGCGGGCTGATTGGCCATCTCCACGCCCGCCTGGACCGGCCCCTTGGCCTGGGCCTTGAGATCCTCCGCACGGCCATCCCAGAACTGGGCCTTGTTATAGACCGCGTTGAGCACCGTGGGCGCGTTACGGGGGCCCTTCTGCCATCCATGGCCCACCGAGGTGGGCAGGTTGTCGTCTCCGCCCGTCCCCAGGTTGTGGCAGGTGTTGCAGCTGATCACGCCGCTTGCGGAGAGCCGGGGGTCGAAGAACAGCATGGCCCCCAGGGTGATCTTCTCCCGGGTCAGTGCATTGTCCGTGACCTGACCGGCCCCGTAGGGCAAGGCCTGCAATCCGGCCGCCTTGGCCTTCTCGCGCAATGCGCTGTCATTGGCGAGCGCGCTTGTGAGTGACAGGGTCAGAGCGGCGCAGACGGCCACGGCGATGGGGGTGAGCTTCATCTTGGCTCCTCATGGAAGGTGACAGGGATTCTGACGTCGCGGGATCTCTGAGCCCCCGCGGGCTCGGGGGCAACCCGACTCAGGCTAACCGGCCCGAGCCGAAGGTTACATGACATCTCTCATCGACGCCTGTGGCGCCACGCGACCACCTCTCCGATCCAAAGGACCCGCCATCTCCTTTTTTGTTGCACGCGCAAGGGCCATGATTCGGACATGAGCCTCACCGTGCATGCCCGGCTGTTCCTCACCCTGCTGCTCGCCAGCCTGCTTGCGGTGGCCGGGACCAGCGCCTTCTTCCGCTGGTCCTTCGAGCGGGGCCTCTCCGAGCTGGTGTCCGCCCGGGAGTCCGAGCGTATCGGTGAGATCACCGATCGGCTGGTGTCCTT